>JAUVHQ010000039.1 GCA_030593185.1 Bacteroidota bacterium | reverse complement strand
TATATTGATTAACAGGTATTGTACCAAAGGTTATCTTCCCTGCACGTCTTACTTCATCCGGATTTATGTATTGTTTTTTTGACATGGGATATTTGTTAATTTGTTAATTTGATTATTAAATAGAACACAGATGACACGGATTTAACGAATTTTCACTGATTTATTATCATTTTATCCGTGATTATCTGTCGTATCTGTGTCATTCGTGTTCCATTTTTACTCATCTTTAAGTAAGTAGCAACTTGGATTAATTAGCTATTGCCTTATTACTGACTGCCGACTGTGGACTGTGGACTGTGGACTGCCGATTGCCGACTAATTAGTTATGTTTAAAGTTTTTTATTTCATATTATATTCGAATCCTTCTATCTCTTCCTTAACAGTCTTCAGGAACAATGATGCTGGTCCGCCGTCAATAGCCCTGTGATCATAAGTAAGTGATAACCCGATATACGGAACAAATCCTATCGCACCTCCCTCAAGTTCCGCCGGACGTTTAATAATGGCATTCACACCGAGGATACCAACCTGTGGCAGGTTAATTACAGGTGTGAACATCTCAACCCCGTAAGCGCCAAGATTTGAAACAGTGAAGGTTGCCAGTTCATTTGAAAGGAGATCGGGATCGACACTTCCCGAATGGCATTGACCGGCGATCTTTTCCATTTCAACGGATAATTCAACCAGCGACAATTTATCAGCTTTCATCACAACCGGCACCAACAGACCACGAGGTGTATCCACTGCAAATCCCAGATTCACCTTTTTGAAATACCTTATTTTATCCCCCAGGAAATGTGCATTTGTTTCATGATGTTTTTTTAAGGCATTAATTACTGCATGGCAAACCATATCATTAAGAGTTATGTTTTGATAACCTTCTGATTCAACTCTGCTTTTAACTTTATTCCTTAGCTCAAGAATTTTGCGGGCATCAGCACTTGTATGATGGGTAAGTTGCGCTGAATTTCTAAGCGATTCATACATTGCATTTGCAATAAGTTTTCTGACATTTGACAATGGTTTATCCTCAAAATCGGTTGCACCGGCATTCACTATATCCCGTTCAATTATACGACCACCAGGTCCTGTACCGGTCAAATTTTCATAATCCAGTTCGATTTGCAAAGCTAATTTACTGGCTCTTGGTGAAATTTTCAGTTTACCTGTTTCCGTAACAGGACTTACACCTGGCATATTTTCAGTCTGCTTTTTATTTTCAACTATTGATCCGGATTTATCCTTCTCATTTTTCTCAATATCAGAGTAACTATTCTTTGGTTTAAATTCCTCAACATCCTCACCTTCCTCACCAATAACGGCAACATTAGTTAATACCGGTACTTCATCACCTGCAATAAAAAAGATATCCAGCAATATCCCGTCTGCATCTGCAATTTCATCAAACGAAGCTTTATCAGTTTCATAAGCAAACAAGAGGTCGCCTTCAGAAACCTTGTCCCCTTTTTTCAGGTACCATTCAGTTATGATACAGGTCTCAACTGATTGTCCCTGCCTGGGCATTATTACCGCATGAGCCATATAAAATCCTGTTTAGTGAAAAAGATTACTTGTAACTACATGATTATGATTTATAACAAATCATATAAATTACATATAGTTGATTAATAACTATATAGGCAAACATTACAAAGATATACAATATAACTTGTATTTACAAGTAAAGTTATTCATAATAACATATTTTATTGTTTTCTGAAAATATTTACTATTTTTGTTTTGAAAACATTTTGCAATAAATCAGTATAATGTCCGGTAAAAAGCAAAATTTACCCCGTTACCGCCAGGTATATGAGATACTCAGAAAGCACATCATTAATGGTGTTTACCGTGAGGGTGACATGCTGCCTTCGGAAAACGACCTGTGTCAGACTAATGGGATTACTCGTCCTACAGTACGACTGGCGCTTGATCAGCTTGTAAAAGACGGTTTTATCAAGAAGCAGCAGGGTAAAGGAAGCATTGTTTGTGCACAACCAAAGGGAATTGGTATCCTTTCTGTTGCAGGTACCACTACTGCCATTGGTAAAGAAAACCTGAAAACAAAGATATTGGAGGGGCCGGTGATCAGGAAATGGGATGATCCGTTTATCTTTCCTCTCTCCGATGTCGAAAAAGAATCAGGATGTATCTACATGGAAAGAGTCAGGCTGGTAAACAATAAGCCACTGTTTTACGATATCACATTTTTACCCAACATTAATTTGCCCCGTTTCACTTCCAGGACATTTGAAAACAGGTCACTTTTCGATATTCTAAGGAGATCATACCAGATTAAGGTCATAGGTGGTGAACAAAGGTTAAAAGCAATCCCGGCAAAAGGAAAAATTTGTCAACATCTGGATGTTAAAGAAGGAGATCCTGTATTGCATCTGGAAAGGAAAATCAACACCAACCGCATTGATTTCAATTTCTATTCTACTTTATTCTGCAATACTACCGAACATGATTTGTTTGGGATATTTTAATGCCCATTTGCTTCGCAATTTCACGGAGTAAACCACTTAATGATTTCTTCTTACTTCTTGCTTTTCTTTGAGGGTCTAAAGGTCGCAAGGTCTAAGGGTCTAAAAGGTGAAATCGCTGAAAATCAGGATTATCTTTATGGTTTTGGGCAAAACCTGATTATTAATTTATCCTATTTTATGCTTTTCGGAGTAGACTCACTCTAAAGGACTCTTTGACTCTTTGACTGTTCGACTTTTGACCTTTAACCTTAATAACCACTTACTCTTTAAAGTATTCCAGGTACTGTTCATAAATTTCGATGTAGGACATGGTATCCAGTGAAGGTTCAAAGATATCTCCCGTATAATTAATTGCATCTCTGGCTTCATCAGGTGAAGAAAATATATTCACTCCTGACATTGCAAACAGTGCTGCACCAAGAACAGTGGTTTCTTTTTGATCAATAAGCTTTACAGGGATACCGAGCACATCTGCCCTGATCTGGTTCCATAGTTTATTCTTCGATCCACCTCCCACACAAATCAGCGAATCAGCTTTGAATTTTCCAATTTCCTGCAACTGTTCGAGTCTTTCGCGGTTTTTGCATGACAATGATTCAAGGGCAGCACGATAGATATCTCCTCTTGAAGTTTCCATCGTCAGGTTGCGGATAAATCCTGAATCTGCTCCGCCAGGTGCCGGATAAAATGAAGTATCAATCCTAATACCATTACTCCCAATTTTTATTTTCCGTGCTTCATCGATCATTATCTCATAGATATCTTCACTATCAAGCTCTTTTGCAAAAAACATTTTTTTCAACCATTCCAATGCACCTGAAGCGATCCATTGTACTCCCATATTATATAAACCGGGTAACGGATCAAATTCAGTTGATACTCCACTCTGCAATGCTTTACCTGAAGTATCAATATTAGATGTCCTTACCATCAAAACCTCCCATGTTCCGGAACTCAGGACAGGTGTGTTTTCTGCAGCACCTGAACCAAAAATAGCAAATTGTGTATCATGACCGGCTGCCAAAACAGGGATCCCTGCCGGAATACCTGTTTCTATTGATGCCTGGTGAGTAACCTTTCCAATTACATTACCCGGTTCGACCATTTGTGGAAAAATATTATCTGAAATTCCGATTGAGTTCAATATCTCCTGTGAGAACGATCTTTTTCGCAAATCTGTAAGCATTGAGGTTCCTGCCATTGAACTATCGGTTACCATTTCACCTGTAAGGAAGTAGAGGAAGATTGAAGGGATAAAAATAAAGTACTCCATCTGATCAATGATACCGGGTCGGTTCTCTTTCAACCAGATAAGTTTATTTATTGTGTTAAAAATAAAAGGTTGAAGTCCGTTAATACTAAAAAGGTGCTCAAGGGGTATATACTTCCCTATATTCTGCATTACAGGTTCAGTCCGCGGGCATTGCCAGGAAATTACCGGATAAAGCATTTTACCGGATTTATTAAAAGGCGCTCCATCAACACCAAAAGCAGTAACAGTAATACTGGCAATATTTTCAGGTTCTATTTTTTCAAGCACTTTGCCTGTAGTGGTTCTGAACTTATTCCATATCTCATTCACATCCCATATCCTGTAATTTTTATTTTCAGGATCGGGCTGTGTATTATTATTCAATGATTCTGATGCCAGTATCTCTCCTTGCTCACTAACTGCAATTGTCCTGACATTAGTAGCACCACAATCGAGAACCAATATGATTCTGTGTTTCATGTCTTTTATTTGTTCTACATTTACTGGTTACTGGTTACTGTGCTAAATTTCAAGGTTCAAGTTTAAGGTTTCAAGTTAAGTTCTTTTCTTGAACTCAAACATCCTCCCTATTCTCTTCCTACTCACCCACTCAACTTACTCAACTACTCAACTCATCTCTTCTTTCTTCACCTTTTCCCTCTTCTTTGCGTCTCTGCGTCTCTGCGTCTTTGCGATTCATTCTTTCCTTTTGCCTTGATACCAGCAGCTAGTAACAAGCAACCAGCAACTAGTGCTTATCAACCATACAAAGGTCCATAATTTTTACATGCTCTGAAATCGGCTCCTTCCTGATTTTTTGTTCCGAACATACTCCAGGAAGCGGGTCGGAATATGCGATTTGCAGAAACATTATGCATATTGACAGGGATCCTGAGCATAGAAGCCAGTGTAATAAGCTTATCACCAATATGACCATAGCTGATAGCTCCATGATTTGCACCCCAGTTTGCCATAACCGAATAAACATCAGTAAAAGCACCTTCGCCGGTCAATTCAGGCACAAACCAGGTTGTTGGCCAGGTAGGATTTGTACGCTTATCCAGTATCCTGTGAACCTCCCGGTCTAATACAACTGTATACCCTTCAGCTATTTGCAATACAGGACCTAAACCCTTGACAATATTTACCCTGCACATGGTAACCGGCATCTCAGCTTCTGTATTAAAGTTAGAAGAAAATCCACCTCCTCTGAAATACCCCTGATCAGCAGGACTCCACACAGTAGAATCCAGGCAAGCCTGTACATCTTCATCAGTAATATCCCAGAAAGGTTTCATAACGGGTTGATCACCATATTTCATTCTTCCGGTAGCATCCAGAGTAGTTGATCCCGAGTTGATCAAATGAATAATTCCACCAGATGCTTTTCCGGTCAGTTCTTTACCGGTAACACGTTTAACTGCATCCGGACTCCAAAAGGTTCTTACATCAGAGAATATCTGGGCTGTATCTGTCAGAAGATTTCCAAAAGCCATAGAGACCCCGTTAAGAGTATCATTTTCGGTAGCTACAAGGAAAGGTTGCCTGATCCCGTTCCAATCGAAAGATGAATTAAGCATAGCCTCCATAAAATCACCATTAGGAAAATGGTCTGTCCACTGGCGCTGTCCCTGGAAGCCTGAGATCAAAGCATTGAATCCGGCAGCTTCTTCACCAAAACCTAAATCTGCAAGTTTTGGATTACCTATCATCATATCACGCGCTATCATGGTCATTTTCACCACAGTTTCCCACTCGTAATCTTTTCTTTCACGTGTAACTTGATTCTCGGGCAAATTTAAATCATCTCCCTCTTTACAATATTTTTTCACCCATTCCAGTGCATATTTAAATTCTTCTTCATCATATATCTTCCTTTCTATACGCCGTGTAAATTCACTCATGTCCACCGATTCGGTCCTCATTCCAAGGTAGTCGGCAAAAAATGCATGATCGATAGCAGATCCGGCGATCCCCATTGATACAGACCCCATTGATATGTACGATTTATTCTTCATTTCAGAAACTGCAAGTCCTGCCTTGGCAAATTTTAGCAATTTCTCGCGGACATCATCAGGGATGACAGTATCATCACTATCCTGAACATCACGCCCATAGATACCGAATGCAGGCAGCCCTTTCTGGGCATAGCCGGCAAGTGCAGCAGCAAGGTAAACTGCTCCCGGACGTTCCGTTCCGTTAAAACCCCATATAGCTTTGGGTATCAGGGGATCGCTGTCCATCACCTCAGTACCGTAACACCAGCATGGAGTAACAGTAATAGAAACCCCTATACCCTTACGGGCAAATTTTTCAGCACATTGAGCTGCTTCAGCAACCCTTCCGATCGTGGTATCTGCTATAATACATTTAACCGGCAAGCCGTTAGAATGCCTGAGATTATCTGATAAGAATCCGGCTACCGATTTAGCCATATTCATTGTTTGATTCTCAAGTGACTCTCTTACTCCCTGCCTCCTTCCATCTATAACAGGTCTTATCCCTATAGCAGGAAGACTACCAACCAGTCTTTGAACAGGTGAATTCATTTTGAATTTCTCTGATGTTCCCATAATTTTCTTGAGTGTTTTTAGAAATATTAATACCGGCAAAAATAAGGTTCTTCAGGATAATGCATAGTTATCCTGGAATATTGGAATACTGGGTAATCCAGTGTTCCATTGCCCCATATTCCATTCTTCAAAAGGGTTCAAAGTTCAAGGTTCAAAGTTAACATGTAACTCGAAACCCGTAACACTGCAACACTTAGCCCTATTTTTATAAGAATTAACCGCCAAGTACGCTAAGGATGCGCCCCAGTACAGTCATTCTTCCTTACGGGGCAGGCTAAGAACGCAAAGTACAAATATTATGTAAAATGTCTTCAATATATTCTTAAGCGAACTTTGCGCCTTCTTTGCGTACTTTGCGGTTAGTTTTTTTTCACTGCATCATTGTAATACAATTTTTTATTTCCATTATTCCATCTTTCCACTATTCCCCTGTAGAAATAGCTCCTTCGTCGCATTTCACAGGGCAGGCATCATTCCACTATTCCATCTTTCCATCGTTCTATCGTTCCATCGTTCTATCTTTCCATCGTTCCATTCTTCTTTCCTTCGATCCTGAATGCCCAGGCATATTTGCAGGGACGATTTTCCTGTTCCTGAAGTTCTTCCGGCAGATAAATAACAATTCCGTTATTGTTATCCGTTTCCCATTTTAGGGGTATATCATATCCAAGTAGTTTTACATCAGTGCCTTCCTCAACTTTAACACTTTCCAGCTTTAAAGTATTACCAGGCCATTCAAGGGCTACAGCATAAATAAATTCGTCATTTTTACTTTTTATGAACCGGATATTTTCACCTTCTTTATAGAATTCAAACGGAATTGAATTATAGATCACCTCACAATTCACATCCATCCAATTACCCATCTCAGAGAGGCGTTCAACACTTGGGTCAGGTATCAAACCTTCAGAGGTAGGACCCACATTTAAAAGGTAGTTTCCTCCCTTTGCAGCAATATCCACCAGGTTATGTATCAACATTTTGGATGATTTCCAGTTATGATCATGTTTTTTAAAACCCCATGTATCGTTCATTGTCATGCATGATTCCCAGTCAAGATCAGATTTCCCTTCAAGGATCGACTGTTCAGGTGTTCCAAAATCACCGGCATATCCACTTCCTTTATTCATTCCCTGCATTCCCTTTCGTCCCTTACCAACACGGTTATTAATAATTATATCAGGTTGAAGATTGCGCACATAATTATAGAGATCTTTTCCTTGTTCCTCGGTCCACTCCTCTATCCACTCCCCGTCAAACCATAGAACACCAATATCACCGTAACCGGTTAGTAACTCCTTTAGTTGGGGTTTTAGGTATTTTTCACGATAATCATGAAAATTATCCCCTTTAGCATCCGGGTGGTGCCAATCCATAATTGAATGATAAAAACAAAACTTAATCCCTGCATCTTCACATGCTTTTGATAATTCTTTTAGCACATCATGTTTATACTCTGTATAATCAATAATATTATAATCTGTAAGTTCTGTATCCCACAAACAGAATCCATCATGATGTTTTGAAGTAATAACAATATATTTCATTCCTGCATTTTTGGCGATCCTTACCCATTCTTGTGCATTAAATTTAACAGGGTTAAACTGCCGGGCAAATTTTTCATATTCAGGTATTGGTATCTTAGCTTTATCCATAATCCATTCGCCAATACCGGGAATCTCTTCATTATTGTAAACCCCTGCAGGAACAGAGTAAACTCCCCAGTGAATAAACATTCCGAATCCTGCATCACGCCACCATTCCATTCTTTGATCAAATTTTTCCCCGGATTCATTCAGATAATCACTTTTTTGTTCCCGGTTACAGGAAATGAGCATTATTAATAGCAAACATGTAACAGCAAACTGATTCAATTTTAGAAGCTTTTTATAAGTAAACATAATTTTATAATTTAATGTATCAGAATTTAACTTTGTTGATTAATTAAGTAATAGGCTAAGGCTGAGGCTAAGGCTAAGGTTTTTAATTGCACATATTAACCTTTTAGCCTCCTTCATTTATACATAATTTTTTGCATTTATATATTTCATTTCTATTTCTTGGGTGATGTTCAATGTTTTAAATCATCGAATTTAAACTCGATAACCCGTATTTTTCTTCTGTAGGATATGTTTTGTTAACTTCATAAATCTTTTAAAGTAATGCAAATATTTTTTACCATACAGTCCCTGTGAAATTGCTTGCCATATTTTATTATTTATGTCCTAAACTTCTTCCTATTACCTTGTCTTAACCTTAGCCTTAGCCTTAGCCTTAGCCTTGAGGAAAAATCAAAACTTACAGGATAATTTCAATTAATACATTTTTTAATCACTTTATTTAGCTATTTTCTTTTGGTATGCTAACAAAAATAGGATATTTTATTGGTTCTGCAATTGATTAAACTAACAGCCAAATTTTATTATTACATTTGGAAAATCAGGTGTATTAGTTTAGTTTTACGCTTCTATATATTTTTTAAAAACTATTAGTTGTATTTTAAATAATTTAATATGGTTGATAAAAAATTTACTAAAAAAAATAATTCAAAAATTGACAGAAGAGACTTTGTTAAAGTAGCAGCACTTTCCGGTATAGGTATTTCACTGGCTCCATATCTATCTTTTGGATCAAACTTATCTTCCAAAACAGCACGCATAGGATTTATCGGTGTAGGAGGTCAAGGGCGCAGTCATCTGCGGAATATACTTAATCGTAAAGATGTAATTGTTCCTGCTTTCTGTGATATCGATCCTGAAGCAAACATAAAGGCACAGGAAATGATCGTAAAGGCTGGTCATGCAAAAGCTACTGTTTATGATGAAAATGAATATTCGTTTGAAAAAATGGTTGAAAGAGATGACCTTGATGGGGTAATAATTTCCACACCATGGCTATGGCACACAAGAATGGCTGTTGCAACAATGAAAGCAGGAAAATATGCCGGGGTTGAAGTATCAGCGGCAAATACGCTTCAGGAATGCTGGGATCTTGTAAACACATATGAAGAAACCGGGGTTCCCTGCATGATAATGGAAAATGTTTGTTACCGCCGCGATGTTATGGCAGTGCTGAATATGGTAAGGCAGGGAGTTTTTGGAGAGCCTGTTCATGCCCGGTGTGGTTACAGGCATGATCTGCGTGGTGTAAAGTTCAATCCGGGTGTAAATTTCGGAAAAGGTTCACATGGTGAAGCCCGGTGGCGCACACAGCATTCAATTAAAAGAAATGGGGATCTCTACCCCACTCACGGAGCAGGACCTGTTGCTACCTGGCTGGATATTAACAGGGGTAACCGGTTTGTTTCTCTCACTTCCACTGCAACCAAGTCGCGTGGTTTACACGATTATATCGTAAACCACCCAGAAGGAGGGAAAGATCATCCCAATGCAAAAATCAAATGGGAGCTTGGCGATGTTGTAACTACCTTAATAAACACAGCTAATGAAGAAACAATACTGGTAACCCATGACACCAACCTGCCACGCCCCTATTCTCTTAACTTTCACCTTCAGGGTACAAAAGGGCTTACAGATTTTGACGGTCACACAAAAAGAATTTATATAGAAGGCAAGAGCAAACCACATCAGTGGGATGACATGGAACCATGGCTTGAAAAATATGACCATCCTCTTTGGAAGCGTTATGGTGAATTTGCAGAAGGATCGGGACATGGAGGTATGGATTTCTTTGTTGCTAATGCTTTTATTGAATCGGTTAAAAGAAATGTACAACCGCCGTTGGATGTTTATGACGCTGCTGCCTGGAGTGCAATTTCTCCACTATCTGAGAGATCAATTGCCAATGGTGGTGAACCACAGGATTTTCCTGACTTTACCCGTGGACGCTGGATTGTAAATAAACCTATCTTTGCTATGAACAGTGACGAATATTAATATTATTACTAACCCCCCAATCGCCTGGATTTCCGGGCTTTTATCATTTTTAAAATTATGGAATTAGGCAATATTGACTGGACAATTGTTATAATATTTTTTATTATCGTATTATCCCTTGGCTGGATAGCTTCAAGAACAGCTGGTAAAAGTTCACTCGATTTCTTCCTTGGCGGAAGAGGTATGCCATGGTGGTTACTTGGAATTTCGATGGTAGCCTGCACTTTCTCTGCCGACACACCGAATCTCGTTACCGGTATGGTAAGAGAAAACGGAGTTGCAAAAAACTGGGCATGGTGGGCATTTCTGATTACAGGTATGGTAACTGTATTTATCTATGCCAAATTATGGCGTCGATTAAATGTAATTACCGATCTTGGATTTTATGAAAAACGATATAGTGGAAAAGCTGCATCATTCCTCAGGGGATTCAGGTCTGTCTACCTGGGGTTCTTTTTTAACATACTGATAATGGGAACTGTAACCCTTGCTGCAATTAAGATAGGTGCCGTAATGCTTGGTCTTAAACCCTGGGTTACAGTTGTAGGAGCATCGATTGTAGTTGTGCTTTATTCATCACTTGGCGGGTTAAAAGGAGTTATATGGGCCGACTTTTTCCAATACGGTATCGCAATGTTCGGAGCAGTTTTAGCAGCAGTTGTTGCGGTAAACCAACCTGAGGTTGGCGGACTTACAAATATGTTAAGCCATCCTGCTCTCCAGGAAAAACTCAGTTTTGTTCCCGATTTTTCTGATCCTTCGATTTATATCCCCTTGCTAATTATTCCAATAGCTGTGCAATGGTGGGCAGTGTGGTACCCGGGGGCAGAACCCGGTGGTGGAGGATATATTGCTCAAAGGATGCTTGCTGCTAAAGACGAAAAAAATGCTATTGGAGCAACGTTGCTTTTTAATTTCGCTCATTATGCCTTAAGACCATGGCCATGGATCATCGTAGCCCTGGCTTCTATTATCATCTATCCTGACCTTGCTTCAATTAAAGCAGAGTTTCCTGAAATAGCCGATCAATACCTGAAAGATGACGTTGCATACCCTGTGATGCTTTCAAAACTTACCCCCGGATGGTTAGGTCTTGTTGTTGCATCAATTATTGCTGCCTATATGTCAACCATTGGCACACACCTTAACTGGGGTTCATCATACATTGTAAACGACTTCTATAAAAGGTTTGTAAGACCCGATGCCCCTGAAAAAGAACTTGTGCTTATGGGCAGGATATCAACAGTTTTATTAATGGTCCTGGCAGGACTTGTAGCGCTCGTTTTCCTTGAAGATGCTACCCAGGCATTTAATATTCTGCTATTGTCAGGTGCAGGATCAGGTCTAATATATCTTCTTCGATGGTTCTGGTGGAGAATAAACGCATGGACTGAAATCGTTGCAATGGTTGCTGCTACTACCCTTGCTGTTATATTAGTCTTTTTTACGAATGATCTGCACCTGGCTGAGACATTTGAACATGTTTATCCCCTTCCTGCCGATTATCACGAAATGGGCGCTAAAGCGTTATCCGGTACAGTTTTTCCGATTAAGCTTCTTATTGCACTTATTGGTACTACAATTTCATGGATCCTTGGCATGATTCTTACAAGACCGGAAACAACAGAAACACTTCGTAGCTTCTACCGTCTTGCAAGACCTGGTGGACCGGGATGGAAAAGAGTTGTTGAAAATGCCAGACAAGATGGAGATCCCGTGGATGAACAGGACAAAGGACTAGCATGGGAAATGCCTGTACAAATACTGATGGTTTTTGTTGGTATAATAATTATTTATTCTTCACTTTTCTCTATCGGTAGTTTTGTTTACCAGAAACCGGGACAGGGAGCAATTCTTGCAATAATAGCAATTGCAGGTACTGCTTTTCTGTTTAAATCTTTTAATAAACTAAGAGCTAATTAAGCTGTTGCGGTGATGCAGTGCTAAGAGTTACGGGTTAACAAAATTTTACTCGTTACTGGCTTGCCACGTGAAATGCGACACTTGCCGTGCCTGCCCCGCAGGGAAGTTTACCCTGTGAAATTGCTTGCCCTGTGTAATCCACGAAGTGGTGCAACGCAATTACACAGGG
>JAUVHQ010000264.1 GCA_030593185.1 Bacteroidota bacterium | reverse complement strand
TAAAGGACCCAAGGGAGGATTTGCAGTTGGTGGTTTCAGTACAACCGCTAAAAGTTTAACAAGTGAATACCTGCGGATCACAGATGATAGTGTAAGGATTTACCTCAATGAAGATGAATCAAAAGGACCGAAAGGCGGATTTGCAGTAGGAGGATTTTCTTCTTCAAAAGGTCCGGGAGATGTTTTTCTTAGAGTGAGTAATGACAGCACCAGGATATATACTACAGGGACAGGAGGATTCTCAGTAGGTCAGATTGGTACAGGAGCAGAAAAATACATGTCCCTTACAACGGAAAACTATTTTATTGGACACCAGAGTGGTATTAATACAACTGATGGTATTTACAATTCCTTTATCGGCTATGAGAGCGGTAGACTCAATGAGAAGGGATCAGATAATGTTTTTCTCGGATACCAGAGTGGATATTCAAATATATTTGGAAAAAACAACATTTTCATTGGCAATAAGACCGGATATACAAATGAGGGTATAGAAGGTGATAATTATTCAGGGTGTCATAATGTTTTCATCGGATACCTTAGCGGAATGTATAATACTATAGGTCAAAGCAATGTTTTTATAGGAAAGCAAAGTGGATGGAGAAACGACTCGGGCAGGTATAACACTTATATTGGTCAGAACTGCGGAATACAGAACGATGATGGAAATTTCAATACCTTTTTAGGAGCAATGGCAGGTGAACGGAATACAGATGGGTCTAAAAATGTCTTTATCGGTTATTCAGCTGGAGGGAAAAACACAATAGGATCCAATTTGCTTTTTATTGATAATTCAAGCACAGAAACTCCTCTTATCTGGGGAAACTTTGCTTTCGGTTCGAAAGAGGTTATTATTAATGGAAATTTATTTTATACTGGAGAATTTGGTCAAGCTTCCGATGTCAAATTCAAAAGAAATATTGAACCATTATCACATGTATTGAGTAAATTGCAATTGATAAATGGCGTATATTTTGATTGGCGGAAGGATGAATATCCGGACATGGTTTTTAACCAAGGAAGACAGATTGGTGTTATTGCCCAGGAGCTTGAAAAGGTATTTCCTGAACTGGTGCAAACTACTTCAAAGGGCTATAAAACAGTTGATTATACAAAAATATCAGCAATTCTTATTGAAGCAGTCAAAGAACAGCAGGTAACAATCAGCGAAATGCAAAAGCAGATAGAAATATTAAAATCAACAATAGGATCAGTAAAAAATAATAAATAACCATAAAATTAATAACTA
Source organism: Bacteroidota bacterium (assembly GCA_030593185.1). GTDB lineage: Bacteria > Bacteroidota > Bacteroidia > Bacteroidales > VadinHA17 > JADFUQ01. Next base: position 2,556 of record JAUVHQ010000264.1, on the reverse strand, counting down.
TGAAGCGCAAAATTCTACTCATGTTAATTCTGATTCCGGGATTCTCTTTAACCTGGGGACAAGTGCAACTAACTCCAACAGTACTTTCTTCGGCTGGCGGATATTCTGAATCAGGTGGTATCAGTCTTGCCTGGACTATGGGCGAGCTTGCGGTATCAACCCTGTCAACAATTGATATGATCCTTACACAGGGTTTTCAGCAGCCGTTTCTTCTGGATATCGGGGATGCAATAGATGACCCGGAATTTAACTGGTCGGTTAATGCATATCCAAATCCGGTGTCTGATATACTGAATCTCAGGTTTAACTTGGATAAGACAATGGATCTGCAACTTGAACTTTATGATATCACCGGTAAGAAGCTTACAATAAAAAAGCTTCCTTCAATTATGCCCGGCGGTAGAGAAACACTAGATTTTTCAGGTTTCAGGGAAGGGATCTATATTTTGAAAATAACAAGCGAAAAACAAAAAGTCAGGAAAATATATAAGATACAGAAGCAATAGTTTGGCAGGTTTTCAGAAATGAGGCAGATATGAAATGAGTAATGGAAAAGTGGAATAATGGAATATTGGGAAGAAAATGAAGAATGGAGGATAACTGCCCATCATTATGAAGATATTTTAAATAAACTTCTAAAAAAATGAGATTTTGCACTTCAATAATCATCCCTCCGGAAAGGTGATTTGAAGTGCATCTTTTTTTATTACAATTAACTATTTATTACCTGTTTTTTAAAAGGTATTGTTGAATTATTAAGATAAAACATATTAAAACTTTTCAGCCATGAAAACAAAAATCTTTACTTCTATTAAATTGATATTAAAGTGGAAATATTTCCTCTTTACTTTTGCCTTCTGCCTTTTGCCTTTTGCCTTGATTTACTCTCAGGCGCCAAAAAGCTTTAATTATCAAGCAGTTGCTCGTGATAATACCGGACAGGTACTACAATCACAGGCATTAAATGTAAAGATAGGGATACTGTCAGGGGGTGCCATGGGCACACTGCAGTGGGAAGAAATTCATGAGGTCACCACCAATGAATTTGGTTTGTTTACAATACAAATCGGGACTGAAATCAAAACCGGTGGTGAAGCCGCGGAATTTTCAGCTATTGATTGGAATTCTACAACGCATTTTCTTAATGTCCAGGTAGATGCAGGGAGCGATTATGTGGAAATGGGAACAACCCAGCTTCTTTCAGTGCCATATGCCCTGAGTGCAAGTTCGGTATCTGACCTGAAAAAATTAAATATCCTTGGTCCTTCTGATCAACCCGCCGATTTGGCTCTGTTTGAAGTAAAAAACAAGGATGGGAATATTGTCTTTGCAGTATATAATGAGGGGGTAAGGGTTTATGTTAATGATAATCCTGAAAAGGGACTGAAAGGCGGGTTTGCCGTAGGCGGATTTAGTTCTTCTAAAGGGACAACAGATGAATATTTTCGTGTAACTCCCGATAGCGTGAGGATCTATGTTGACACCGTTAATTCGAAAGGACTGAAAGGAGGGTTTGCAGTTGGAGGGTTCTGCTCTTCAAAAGGACTTACTAACGAATATTTGCGGATTACTCCTGATAGCGTGAGGATTTATGTTAATGAATCAATAGCTAAAGGAAGAAAAGGAGGATTTGCGGTAGGAGGTTTTAGCTCTTCAAAAGGGACTACTACTGATTTTCTGCACCTTACACCTGACAACTATTTTATCGGACACGAAAGTGGTAAATCAATAACTACCGGCGAGTACAATTCATACATGGGTTACAAAGCCGGTTCGTCTAACAACGAGGGAAACAGAGGTGTTTTTCTTGGTTACCTGGCAGGTTTTTCCAACACAAATGGAGAATCAAATACCTTTATTGGCAGCAACTCGGGATACTCTAACACAACAGGAGCTGCAAATGTATTTATAGGTGATTCTTGCGGGTTCAATAATCTAAATGGTGAATGGAACATATTTATCGGCAACAATTCCGGGTTCTCAAACACATCAGGTTTTGCTAATGTAAGTCTTGGTGATATGTCAGGATATTCCATAACAACCGGTTACCAGAATGTATTCCTGGGAGATCTTGCCGGATATTCAAATTCAAAGGGTTTTTCAAATGTTTTTATAGGTGCTGATTGTGGCGAGTCGAACGATACCGGTAACTACAATGTTTTCCTGGGTGCAGCAGCAGGCTATGGTAATACCGGAGGTAGCTATAATGTTTTCCTTGGTGAAAGTTCAGGTACGAGTAACACTGTTGGGGAATCAAATGTATTTATAGGTACCGATTGCGGCTCATCAAATACACTTGGTAGTTATAACGTATTCCTGGGCGATATGGCCGGCTATTCAAATAGAACCGGAGAAGATAATGTTTTTATCGGGGTGAATACAGCGGCAAATAACACGGAAGGCAGTTATAATGTATTCATGGGTTCGAATAGCGGTGTGAATAATGTAACCGGGAATTATAATGTTTTTCTGGGTGATGAAAGCGGATATACAAATTCTACCGGCAGGTCAAATGTATTTATTGGGCTACAGGCAGGAAACAAGACTGACACAGGT
>JAUVHQ010000174.1 GCA_030593185.1 Bacteroidota bacterium | reverse complement strand
CCATGCCACCAGGAAACCGGCAAGATCACCGAAACTTTTTCTTGCATAGATATAAGGTCCACCTACCCCTTTTACAAGTCTGCTTAAGCGTGCAAATACAACAGAAAGAAGAATAGCTCCTGCAGTAGAAAAAAGCCAGCCAAGAATCGATATACCTCCAAATAATGCGAGAGCTGCAGGAACTAGAAAAATACCTGAGCCTATCATATTACCAGAAACAAGGGAGGTACTCATCCACAATCCTAATTTTTGCCCCGAATTTGTTCCCGGTTTTTTACTCATGCTTTTGTTCTGTTTAAAAAACTGATGCTAATTATTCTAACATATCGGAATTTCTCTCTCTTTTCTTTTCTTACTTAGCCTTAGCCTCAGCCCTAGCCTTCTTATTTACCTTTTTGTGGACTGCCGACTGCCGACTGTTAACTGCCGATTTACTTATGAAACCTGAAAATTAAGGTCTTTTTTAATCAATTTGCGAAGCTGTATTCTTTATAAATTCCTCCCCTTTGCTGATCAATTCATCATAATTGGGAGGTTTTACCAGATTGTCTATCAAGTCAAGAGTATGTTTTTCAAGAAGATCAATAGCTTTCGGATTGCCGTCATTCATCCATTTTTTCAAAGTTGTTCCGGGCCATACAGGATTATTCTCTATCTCTTTTCTGTAATTCTTAATAGTACTTTCAGATATTAGAAAATCTCCTCCGGGTCCAACAGAATTTATTTCATCCAATACTGCTGATTTTTCATCCAGCAAAAAGCCGCTTGTGAAATTCTTTGACATCTTAATTATTGTGTCTGCATAAACTGCCATAGTAGGAGAAAAAACGAGGGAATCAAAATTGGATCCAACAAACGGAGCCAAACCAACCTTTCCTAAACAACTGGTTAAATGATTCATCCATAGTGCACCGGCTGCAAGCAGATCAGGTCCCCACCCATTACCACTGCCTGATGTGCCACAATGCGGAATACTATAATATTCCATCATTTCAGCACAGGCAAGATTCATGAGAAATGACTGCGGAGTATATGTGCTGCTCATAGTTGTCATTTCAAATCCTGCAGGAAGGCTTCCAAGCACAACAGGTGTTCCTTCTTTTATAAGCTGACTCAATACAAGTCCTGCCAGTAATTCAGCGTTTAATAATGCTATTGTACCGGCTGAAGAATAAGGGGTTGTTGCCCCATACATACTATAATTTGAAAAGATAACCGGTAATCCCCTTTGAACAGTTGCGATCATTTTTTTAACCGTACTATCGTTCAGAATTAATGGAGTTACAGGGTTTAAGTAAGATAAAACAAATGGTTTACCTGAAATATTTCCGTGAAGGTGTTCCAGGAGATCGAATACCTTTGAAATTGTATTATCTTTCAATACGAGAATAATAAGAGGTTTGCCTGTATTAGCATACATGTCCAGAACTCCATATAAATCAGATAATTCCGATGAAACATCTGAAGGAATACCGATAGTTGAGATAACGTCAAAATTTGGTAATGCATCACCCAAACGCGTGGAAACCTCCATATGTTTTCGTAAAAATTTAATCACTTTACCCGGTCCCGGCTCCTGGTAATGAGTGTTTGTTACTCCAATACCAAAATGGGTTTTATCAAGATGATTCGCACCTATTTCAAAAGCAACTTTCCCGGATCTGTTATAAAGTGCAAAATCAGAAGGAGCTGTCTTTATAGCCCAATCAATCAGTTCACTCGACAGAAAAATCCTGTCATTCTTTTCAGTTGCAGTTCCTGTTTTCCTGAAAATCTTTTTTGCTTCATAAGAATCCACCCTGATACCCGTTGAAAAAAGAATTTTTATTGAGTGCTCATGGATCTCACCTTTCTGTTCATCTGTGAGCAAATTCAGGTGTGGGATAACTTTGCCTGATCCTGTTATAGTCATTCACGGATTGTTTTTTTACAATAGAAATTTTGATGTAAGATAGGGAATCTTATGGAGAAGATGAATTATTACGGGTTTCGGGTTACGAGTTTCAGGTTAGGAAGTTCGAGGGTTGAAACTGGGTACTGGGTCTAAAGTGCAGAGCACAAGGTTTGTTATGTGTTTACTTACAAGCTAAATAAATATAGGGATTTTGCGAACGAAGTGAAGCAATCTCTCCCGACTTTTCGTAAAGCTCATGACAGTCAATTCATTTGGCATTTTGGTTGTTTTTGACAGTTTGCGTCGTCGCTGCGCTCCTCGCAAAATCCTTTTTCAACCAATAATATCCGGTTAAAGCTGCATCCTTTAACTTTTAACTTACTAAGAGTTGTGTTACTGTTATGTGGTGTTCCTGAGAAGCTATTCGAAATTCATAAAAATAATAACGTTATTAATTACGTTATTAACTTGTCAAATAAAAAGCATAGTAGCAATGCTACACTTCCTGTTTTGTGCAATTGGGCACCATAAAAGAAAAGTAAGAAGTTATTTTTGTTATTATCATTCCCAATCCAATAATCTTTTTTCACCTTTCAAATTTCTAATTTCAGTAACATCCTGACTAACCTCTAAAACTCCAAGGTATTGCCCTTTATTATCATGCAGGGCAAAATACTGTATCAGGATGAATTTGCTACCTGCTTCAATCCGGAAACTTGCTTTTTTCTTCTCTCCTGCCCTGAAAGCCTTAATAATTTTTTTCACAACATGAACACTCTCAGGTGGGTGGCAATTTTCCACATCCCTCCCAATTATTGCTTTTGATCTGGGAAATATCCTATCTTCCGGAGCTGAGAAAAACCTAACCTTATTATTTTTATCTACAAATGTTAAGTCAACCGGGAGAGAATTGAAAATTGTTATTATTTGTTCCAAATCGACCTGTCCGGTACCCAGGTCCAGTTTCACACCCTGAAGATCAATAACATCAAGAACCTCATTTATATCTTTTGCAAATTTATTTTTTCTTTCAGAACCGGATCTTTTTTTTTCTTTTACCGGAGTTTCAATAAACGAGAAACCTATATCATAGCTTTGATCAAGCATTTCGTCCCAAAGTTTTTCATCAACAGTCTCTAGTGCAACATGGAAAAGGACATTCTCTTCCCTGAACCGGATTGCATACATTGTAAAGAAAAGATCACCCAGCAAACGGTTAATTTCTTTCAAGTTGGGATCATCAGAATCAAGTGCAGAAAGAGTTTGCTTTATCGCCTCCCTGATATCATCATGGTAAGACCACATCACCGGGATGCACCTGTAATTATCCCAAAAAGTCTCAAGGTAAGGGAATAGGATGTTTTCCTTTTTGACATAATGACTCTCAAAATTTCCCAGATCTTCAACCCTCTTTTTCAATTGTTCAATGGCTAATTCAAATTCCTGTGCCGGTAAGTCTTTCCTGTTTACCTCTTTCACCAATGGACGGATTGCTTTGAGTCTCTTGTCCAACTCATCATTCTCCTTAACCAGGTAATAGAGGAACGTCTTTTCTGCCGGCAATTTCTTATCTGCATTGATCAGAGATTTGTAGAAAATATTGAAAATTTTATCAAGACCTTTCTTAAGTCCCTCAGTCTCAATATCTTTTCTCACAAGACGATCAATGACTTCTATTACATCTTTGGCATTAACCCTTGTAATGTCATTATAATATTTCTTATAAAGCTCTGAACCGTTTTTACCTTCAATTATCCCTAATGAAAAAGCAAGTAAGTTTTCAATCCAGGCTCTGTTATTATCTTTAAGTCCTGACATAAGTTTCGCAAAGTAAATAAAAAAGTAGTAACTATTCAGTGCCTTAAGTTTGGTTTTTATAAAGTGCCTAAAGTACTTAGAGTGCCTAAAATGTCTAAAGTTATAACTTCTTCTCAACTTTAGTTCACTTTAAACTTTAGCTCACTTTAAACTTCTTTTCAACTTTAGTTCACTTTAATTACTGATTAGTTACAAAAAGCAATATTGATTAATATTTTAAACTAATTTTGGTTATTCGTAAACTAATACATCACATTATCTTTGCAGAATAAAATATTTATATTAACATTTATGGTTGCAAAATTTAATAATTTATATTTCATACTTTGGTTTTAGTCTGAACTTTAGCACTCTTATTAATTTGTCAAAAATCCTGTCTCATATTGTATTTATTCATAGGTCTATTTTAGTAATAGTACTATTCCTCGTAATAGTTCCTTTTGTCACCGGACAAGAACCAGATAGCATCTTTGTTCGAAAAGGGAATTATTTTCTGATCGGAGACAGTATTGTACATATCCCAGGCGATTCTATCAGTTTTTTGGAAAATCACATCCTTTCTCCAACTGATTCCATAAAACTAAAGAAATCAAAAGGATTTTATGATTCTTTGAAGCTGAAAGCGAGTAAATACAAATGGACAAGTGAATTATACAGTTGGTTGTTTACTAATGCTCCGGCACGTAGTTATCTTGCAAAAACAGATAAAAGTGAACAGGGATTCATTCAGCATGAAGGAAAAATCATTCGTGATGTCAGAATACTCGAACTAGATCCATTTGAGTCCATGATTCCTGATTCATCAATTATTGACACCTCATGGATAAATAAAACGCTGAACAAAATACATATCAAAACAAAAGAAAAATATATACGAAACAATCTAATAATTAAAAAAGGAGATAAAGTCAACCCCTATGTTCTGGCTGATAATGAACGAATTATCAGAAATCTGCCTTATATTGAAGACGCCAAAATAATACTTATTCCAGTTTCGGATGAAACTGTTGATATTCTGCTAATAACTAAAGATAAATTTTCCATGGGACTAGATCTGCAATTCACTGACATCAATTCAGGGAAACTGGAGATATATGATAAGAACATTATTGGCATCGGTCATGAACTAAAAACTAATCTGTTTTTTAACTATGATGAAGATCCAAGTTGGGGATATGAAGGTGTATACAAAATAGATAATATCAGAGGCAGTTTTATTAAAGGTATTATTAATTACAAAAATGCTTTTAAAACTGAATCGTATGGGATAAGCCTTTCAAGAAAATTCTTCACTCCAAATATTAAATATGCGGGAGGAATCAATATTATAAATACATCTACCTATGAAGATCTGGATACCATGTCCTACCCTACCCCCTTCAGATATGGCTACCAGGATTACTGGCTGGGCAGATCATTCATGCTTAACTATGCTTCAAGGTCACGTTTGATCATCTCAGGAAGATTTTTATTCAATAATATTTATGAAAGACCGGAAATTGATGAAGATTCTTACTATGATCTACACAATTTCCAATTGTACCTGGGAAGTATTGCATTTTCCAGACAAAAGTATTACAAGTCAAACCTGATCTATAATTACGGAACTA
>JAUVHQ010000276.1 GCA_030593185.1 Bacteroidota bacterium | reverse complement strand
GTATCGGATATAGGAGAGCAATGATCGCCGAAAACACCTCCGCCCAGAGCAGCAGCAATAGCCATGTAAACATTAGCATCGAGTGTTTGTGCAACAGGAACAGCAATGGATATCATAATAGCAAATGTGCCCCAGGAGGTGCCGGTTGAAAAAGCAATGAAGCAGCTTACCAGGAAAATGATAAAAGGCACCAGGTTAGGTGATAACCAGCTTTCCGAAACAGATGCTATATATTGCCCGGTACCCAGATCATTACATAAATTGCCGATAGCAAAAGCAAGTACCATCAGAAATGATAGAGGAATCATCCCTGACATACCTTTTAATGCAAGATCAACCAGTTCTTTTCCTGTAAGCAACTTTTGAACGGCATACAGAACCGAGCTTACTAATAATGCAATAATAACAGAATATAATACGGAAGCAGCGCCGGAAGAGTGTCCGATAGCTTCAAATACCATGGCAAAGAAGGCTTTCCCTTCAGGGTTTTCCACTCCATTCCAACCAGTATAGATCAGCATCAGTGGCATAACAAACACCATTACCAGAATAGGAATAAGCATATTTACAGCTCTTGGCGGAATACCCTTTTTCGATTCCAGAAAAGTAATTTCTGAAGAAATCATTGGTTTGGCATTATCTGCCAACACTTTTCCCTCAGTAATAGCCCGGTTTTCTGCCTTCCGCATTGGTCCGTAATCTTTTTTGCTCAGGATAATATAAAACACCAGAACAACTGCAAGAATTGGATAAAAATTAAAAGGAATTGCCTTAAAAAGAACAGGAAAAGGATGCTCAAAACCCTGCAAAATCAGTAATCCCATAATAAAACCTCCCCATGCATTTAGAGGAACCAGGATACTGGACGGAGCTGAAGTGGAATCGGCCAGATAAGCCAGTTTTTCGCGAGATATTTTTAATTTATCGCAAACTGGGCGGTAAAGAGCACCTACTGTAAGAGCCGATATATTGGATTCGACGAAAATTATCAGGCCGGTCAATGCAGCCAATACCTGCACTTTCATTCTCATCCACCCTGAATTTTTACCGGTTGAATTCTGCAGGTAATGATTTACTCTGAGTATAAATCCTTCTACCCCACCCGATCTCTGGATAAACGCGATTAAAGAGCCAATCAGGAGTGTAAATATAACTGTCTGAGTACTGCTCTCATTTTGAAATACATCCACAATAGCCTTCACAGTGTCAAATGTTCCTGCTATTATGTTTCCCCCATTTATAATAACCCATCCCAGCCAGATGCCAAATACCAGTGAAACATACACCTGCTTTGTGCGAATAGCAAGTGCAATTGCAATAATGGGGGGAATAAGTGACCAGAAACCAAATCCTTCCATAATATATTATAGCCCGTCTATAAAGTCCAAAAGTTTAAGTAAATAGTAAAAATCACAAAAAACAAGCAAATAATCAGTCAGCAATCCACAGTCGGCAGTCGGCAAAAAAGGTCAAGGTTAATGATCTTCTGCCCTCTACTCTTCCATCATTCCACCATTCCATTATTCCAACATTCCAATATTATTATTATGTTATTCGTTAAATGCTTGCCAGTATTTAACAGGGAATAACTGTACATGGTGCTTTTTAATAAAATATCTCGCTAAATTTATAAAATAATTCATCCTTTTTCTTTTCTTAACCAAATAATTCTGTTTTATCACTTTGCAATGACTATTAAATTTCACACTGATGAAAAAATCGAAGAAACTCTTTTCCACTATCAAACACATACCACGATTAAATTTTTCTATACTTCCCACCCCGCTTCATAAGCTGGATAACCTGAGCAATAAATGGAACAGGAACCTATATTGTAAACGGGATGATATGACAGGTTTTGCTTTCGGAGGAAATAAGACACGGAAACTGGATTACCTGATAAAAGATGCCCTGACGAAAGGTTATGACAGCATTGTAACATTTGGCAGCAATCAATCAAACTGGTGCAGGATGACCAGTGCTGCAGGCTCGGTCTGCGGTATGGATGTACACCTTATTCTTGCCGGGTTAAAACCCGAAAAACCCACTGCTAATATAAAACTGGATCTATTAAGCGGGGCTAAAATCATTCATATTGACACTGAAGAAGAACATTTGCTGGAAGAAGCTTCGTTGGAACAGGTAGAAAAACTGAAAAAAGAGGGATATAAGCCTTATTATCTGTCAGTGGGTGGTTCAAATGCACTGGGTGCACTTGGATATGTTAATGCCTTTTGTGAAATCCTTGAATTCAGTGAAAAAACCGGTATCTGTTTTTCAAAAATAATTGTTGCAATAAGTTCTTCAGGAACCCAGGCAGGACTGGTAGCAGGGCAACTACTTAGTGGATGGGAAGGATCAATTGTCGGAATATCTGTATCAAAAAAACGTGAAGAACAGCAAGAAAAAGTACTGCAGGTTGTTATGGATACTTGCCAATTGATGAATATACCATGTGATACAGACATAGTAAAAAAGTTTATAACTGTTGACGATAACTACCTCGGAGAAGGTTACCGGATGAATACAAAAGATTGTGAAAAGGCAATAGAATTATTCGCCGGAGAAGAAGGAATTTTCCTTGATGAAGTATATACAGGAAAAGCAGCTGCCGGCTTTATAGATTACCTGAACAAAGGAATGATCAGTAAATCTGAAAATGTCCTGTTTATACATACAGGAGGTGCTGTTCAATTGTTTGAATAATGGGAAGAAAAGGCAAAAGGCAGAAGGCAGAAGGCAAAAGGGAAGAATGAAGAGGTGAAGAATTGTGATGAGGTGATGAGGTGATGGCACTTTAGGCACTGAATTAGTGCGATTCTTTCATATGAATTACGAATATTGTATTTTTGTATCCTTTGATTACGTTAAAATAAATTATTATAATTTCATTTATGGGTATTTTGATCCCCCTGATCCTGATTTCCATTAGTTGTTTGATTATTGGAAGATCGGCAAATAGTTTTACAACAGCATCCAATTTTCTGGGAAGAAATCTTTCAAAAGGCATAAAAGGAGCTACTATTAATGCCATAGCCAGTTCAATGCCTGAACTTCTAACCACATTGTTTTTCCTTTTCTATCTTAATGATATTGATGGGTTTTCAGGAGGTATCGGCATTACTGCCGGAAGCGCAACATTTAATATTATGATCATTCCGGCAGTTGTAATTATTGTTGTATTAATGAAAAAAAATAAAATATCAATCTCAAAAAAAACCCTGCTTAGAGACAGTATATTTTTATTTGTTACAGAACTGGTATTTATAAATATTATTAGCAGCCCGGCTCTTTATTGGTGGCACGGACTAATTTTTGTTTTACTCTATCTGGCTTATATTATGTATATGTTTCTCCCAATATTTGGAAATAACAACATGTCTGTCAAAGCCGAAAGAGAGATAACAAAATTTTATAACCCTGACAAGAATT
>JAUVHQ010000214.1 GCA_030593185.1 Bacteroidota bacterium | reverse complement strand
GATGCTGCATTCCGTATTTCAAATCAATGTCCGTTAGGATCTGCAGCCGGTTTTGGCACATCATTTCCTATCGATAGAATTTTTACATCCGGGCTGCTTGGTTTCGGGGATCTTCGCTATAACTCGATGCATATTATGAATACGCGTGGGAAAATGGAAAAGATTGCAGCACAGGCTGTGGCATCACTTGCATCGACTCTCTCAAGACTTGCCACTGATATTTGCTTGTATATGGGTCAGGATATGGGATTTATTAAATTTCCTGACAACATGACTACCGGATCAAGTATCATGCCCCACAAAAAAAATCCTGACTTGTTTGAACTGGTACGGGGAAAATGCAACAAGTTGCAGGCACTGCCTGTCGCAATTACCCAGGTTTTAACAAACCTGCCGTCTGGATACCACAGGGATTTTCAACTCATCAAGGAAGACTACCTGAATTGTTTTGAGGAGCTTTCTGGTTGCCTTGAGATCATGATATATGCAATGCCAAAGATTCAGGTTATTCCCCCGGATATTAACCAGGAAAAGTACCGCTACATGTTTAGTGTTGAAGAGGTAAACAGGCTGGTGATCAGAGGAATACCTTTCAGGGAGGCCTACCGGCTGATTGTAGAAAAAATTAAAAACGGTTCTTTTATACCGGAAACTAAACTCCATCATACCCATGAGGGAAGTCTGGGTAACCTGTGTAATGATAAGGTCAGGGAAAAACTTGAACAAAGATATCTCCCCATACAGAAAGCTGTGGAGATATACAGGGGAAAGACGGAAAAGCTTTTATTAACAGAAATCAGAGATTGAAAAACTAAAATGGAAAAAAGTTTGAATATGAATTACAGGAATACTTTAAAAGAAAAAGAGAGAATTGTTGTTAAGATCGGGACCAATTCATTGTCCTTCCCGAATGGAAGGATAAATTATTCACGATTGGAAAAACTTACCATGGTATTATCCGATATTCGCAATAGCGGAAAAGAGGTTGTTCTGATATCTTCCGGTGCAGTGGGTGTAGGAGCAAGCAGACTAAAAATGGATTGTCCCCCGGATGCACTGATACCCAGGCAGGCCCTGGCATCTATCGGACAAGCTGAACTTATCCGGATTTACCAGAAATTTTTCGATGAGTATGGTCAGATGGTTGCACAGGTTTTGCTGACAAGAGACGGACTGGATGATGAACAGCGACGCAACAATGCCGTCAATACACTTAATGAATTATTGCTGATGAAGGTTATCCCCATCATAAACGAAAATGACACGGTATCCACAGCTGATATACAGTTTGGGGATAATGACAACCTGTCGGCCAAAGTATCCATAATACTGAAGGCCGATCTGCTTATCCTGCTAACCAATATGGATGGGGTATACACGGCCGATCCCGAACATCATCCTGAAGCGGAACGTATAAGTGTTGTGGAAGAGATTAACCAGGAGTTGGAGAGTGTTATTTATCAATCATCGTCAGCTTTTGGAAAGGGAGGAATGTCTTCCAAGCTGAATGCAGCCGGATTATGTATGAACAATCATATTGATGTTGCTATTATAAACGGGAATGACCCGAAAAATATATACCGGCTAATAGCAGGAAAAGATATCGGCACACTATTTATTTCACCACAGGTTTACAAACAAAATATCGTAACTAATTAGTAGAGAAGAAGTTATAACTTTAGGCACTCTAGGCACTTCTTCATAAGTAGTTAAAAATTAAATTTAATATGGATGAGTTAAGAACTAAGGGGCAAAAAGCAAAGTCGGCTTCATATTACCTGGGCAGTATGACTACAGTGCAAAAAGATGCTGTCCTTCTAAGGGTGGCAGACGGCATTGACCGGAATAGGGCAGCCATTCTTGAAGCTAACAGGGATGATATGTTACAGGCACAGAAGGCCGGGCTGACCGGGGCTATTCTTGACAGGCTGAAGCTGTCAGACGAGAGGATCAGTGGTATGATTACAGGGCTTAAAGAGGTAGCTGTGCTGGATGATCCTATTGGAGAAGTGATACAAATGAAAAAGCGGCCCAATGAGTTGTTGATAGGACAAAAAAGAGTGCCGCTGGGTGTTATCGGGATTATATACGAGTCAAGACCCAACGTTACAGCCGACGTATTCGGATTATGCTTCAAAACGGGAAATGCTGCCATATTAAGGGGTGGAAAGGAAGCTTTTCAGTCCAACAGGGCTATCACAGCAACAATCAATAAAGAACTTACCGGTGCCGGTTTGCCGGAAGGTGTACTCCAGTTGGTAGAAAATACAAGCAGGGAAAGTGCCATAGCTATGATGAAACTCAATGAATACATTGATGTCCTGATACCGAGAGGTGGTGCAGGGTTGATAAAGGCGGTGGTAGAGAACAGTACTGTTCCTGTTATCGAAACAGGAGTTGGCAATTGTCACATATACATTGACGAACATGCCAAAGTTGATCAGGCAGTAAGGATAGCGGTGAACGCTAAAACACAGCGCCCGGGTGTTTGTAATGCTGCCGAAACGGTGCTGGTACATAAAAATATTTCCCGAAAGGTATTATCTCCACTTTTTCAGGAACTGCAAAATCACAATGTCGAGATTCGAACAAGCCCGGAAATATATAAGCAGTTCCCGGATACCACTCCGGCCACCGATGAGGATTGGGAGAAGGAGTTTCTTGATCTGATAATTGCTGTTGATGTAGTTGATTCCCTGGAATCTGCTATTAGACACATTAACCGTTATGGATCGGGACACTCAGAGAGTATTATCACCGATAATTATTCCAATGCCCAGACCTTTCTTGAACAGGTTGATGCAGCAGCTGTATATGTTAATGCTTCTACTCGGTTTACCGATGGCTTTGAGTTCGGTTTTGGCGCAGAGATAGGTATCAGTACACAAAAATTACATGCCCGCGGACCAATGGGGCTTAAGGAGCTGACATCCACAAAATATATTATTTATGGTAACGGACAGATCCGTGAATAATTATCCTTTATTTATGTGGATTGATATTTTTCAATGTTTTCGATAAACTTATCAAACAGGAATGCAGTATCGGTTGGTCCTCCTGATGCCTCCGGGTGGAACTGTGTTGAAAAAAAAGGTTTTGATTTGTGGATCATTCCTTCATTGGTTTCGTCGTTTATATTTGTAAAAAGAGGTTCCCATTGATTGTTCAGAGTTTTGTTATCAACTGCGAAACCATGATTCTGGGAAGTGATATATGCCTTGTTTGATCCTGTTCTGATAACCGGTTGGTTATGACTACGGTGACCATATTTAAGCTTATAGGTATCAGCACCTGATGCCAGTGCCATTAGTTGATTACCAAGACATATACCAAATATCGGTTTCCCTGTATCGAATGCTTTTTTAATATTTCCGATAGTTGCCAGGCATTGTTTAGGGTCTCCGGGACCATTCGAAATAAAAAGCCCGTCATATTCCTCACCGGTAATATCATGGTCCCACGGGACCCTTATAACAGTAGTGTTTCGTTCAAGCAGTGATCTGATAATATTATATTTCACACCACAATCAATAAGCAGTATTTTATATTTCCCTGTGCCGTATATTTGTTTTTCCTTAACGGATACTTCTTCGACAAGGTTTTTAGTGTTGGGATCATAAAAAGGGATATCACCATCCACAATAATTTTTCCCAGCATTGTTCCTTTCTCTCTTAGCTTTTTAGTGAGCGCCCTGGTGTCAACTCCATATATTCCTGGAATATTATTTTTTTTAAGCCAGTTGCCAAGACTGTCCTCCGCGTTCCAGTGGCTGTATTCGAAGGAGTAATCTGAAACTACCAATCCTGAGATGTGTATATTATCTGATTCATGAAATTTATTAAGGTTATCCTCCATTTCGGTGCGAGGGGTGCCATAGTTTCCTATTAAAGGGTAGGTAAGGACGAGTATCTGACCTTTATAGGATGGATCGGTAAGACTTTCAGGGTAACCTGTCATAGCAGTGTTGAATACTACCTCGCCCGATATAGCTTTTTCTGCACCAAATGATTTTCCTTCAAAGGCAGTATTGTCTTCGAGGATAAGTTTTACTTTTTGTTTTACCGGTCGGGTTCCTTCTCCCGGAATAGTTTCATCGAGGTTATTGTGCATTAGAAAGTATAGGGTATTAAAAGTGTATTAAAAACCTGTCAGGCAAATATAATGCAAACACTCCGGCAAGACAAGGAAGAGTTATTAACAGAATGAAAAAGTTTTATTAAGTTGTTGATCTGTTTTATCAAATGTAATAATTATTACTTTGAAAAGGCAAATGGATTTACGAAATTTGGAACTATTTAAATTTAAGGGTAGAATGAGCTATATCAGACCAAAAAAAAGACTGGGTCAGCATTTTCTGACAGATAACAATATTGCACGAAAGATAGCCAATTCGTTGCAGGTGCAGGATGTACAATCTCTGGTTGAGATAGGTGCAGGTACAGGTACGTTAACTCAATTTTTACCCGGAAGATACAAAAACAAAACATGGCTTGTTGAAATAGACAATGAGGCAGTACAGATCCTCAGGGGAAAATTCCCTGAAATGAATGAACGGATCATAG
>JAUVHQ010000156.1 GCA_030593185.1 Bacteroidota bacterium | reverse complement strand
ATTTCCTTTTTCATATTCCCCGATCACAATATCCCTGATGAAGTCCATTTCCTGCTTTTTAAGACTTCCATCATCAAAAGCAGAATTATGGATATTCAAAAGAACAAATTCTTTACCATTGTTAAGTGGATACCGGTTAAGCAGAATACATCTGTCAAGCATAAATACTTTCATTGGCCAGCTATACTCCCCTGGAAGATCTAATCTTACAGATTTTGATGGATTCGGTCCGCTCAAACTAAGCAATCCGGAATGAACAAAACCCATTGGAGATGTTGCCGGGAGAGGAACTAAACGCACTTTGTAATTTGGAGCAAAGAACATGAAGAATTCTTTGAATAATCCTGCAAGATGTTTTGTTTCATCAATAAAATAAGTTCTTTTAGCTTTTTTATCGACTTCCTGCAATAACATGAAATCTGGCTTACAGGTGTTACTAAGGAAATTACTTATCTCAGCAAGATTTTTCTGAGTATTTTCATTAGTAGTTCTGACTTGCTCACCCCCATCATAGAAAAAATCCATTTTATTGCCTAATCCTGCATACCCGATATTCCACGTTATAATAGTTAAAGTGTCACCTGTATTTAAAGTATCAGGATGGTCGGTGTTATGGATATCGAAAGTAACATCAGGTTTGTAATCTGTTATTGTAAAAAATGCTAAAAACAAGACAAAAAGTAAAACTAAGATGCTAATAGTTAAAAGACTGATTTTTAGAAATGTTTTCATTGATGGGAAAAGTTAAATTGGTTTATTGAATTATTTCTTTTCAATTTTCCTGATATCAAGCAATACCTCTGTATGCTCATTACAATTATTAATAATAGTTAAAATATGTTCTGCAGCCTCTTGAGGTTTAGAGAGTATGCCAAATTCTTTATAAGAAATAAAATCTCCTACATTTTTAAAATCTTTATGCCTTGTTTTCCTGATCATTTTTTGCATATTTGTTTCAACAAATCCCGGAGCCAAAGAGAAAACATTGATTCGTTTTGCAGGATCATGATCTTTCTGTTCTTCAGCAATTACCCGCGCATACATATCCAATGCTGCTTTTGATGAACAATAATTACTCCATGATGGTTGAGGATTTCTTCCTGCCGAGGAACCAATATTAAAAATGGTTTTTTTGCAGCGTTGATCCTGAAATGTTGAAATGAATTTATTCATAAGTATTGCCGGGGCAATTGAATTTACATTGAACCCCAAAGTAATTTCTTCCAGGTCAAACCGACCAACCTGCCTGATTTTCCCAAGGATACCGGCATTATTGATAAGTACAATTGATTCAGCATCTTTGTGTTGACGGAAAGTGAAATTCATCACTTCCTCAACATCAGCTAAATCAAGTGTTATTTGTTCAAAATTACTATGTGCAATAGCTTCACTACGGCTTATGCCATAAATAAAATTGTTTTCGTTATTTAAAATATTTTCAGCTAATGCTCTTCCAATTCCTTTACTGGTACCGGTTATGTAATAATAATTCATAAAAGATATTTTGTTATATTCAGCTAAATACTAATTTGAAGCTCCACGAAAATATACAAAAATATAAAGTTATCTGATAAAAAATATTTTAATACCTTTATTAAACAAGATTTATTGTATTTCTTAATTGACACAATAATTTATTATTTTAGTAAGACAAAGAAAATCTATGACCAGAAATTTAATAATTCCATTAATTACCTTCATCCTGTTCCTTTCAGCTTTTATTCCGGAGAAAGATAACATATCTAATTCTCTTTCGCATGATCCGAATTCCAGGACCGATACTTTTAATGTAGTTCATTATACTATTAATCTAATAGTACCTGATATAAAAGATAATCAGGTTTATGGGATAGTCGATTTACAGATTCAACCTCTGATAAAAGATATAGATACTATTACCCTTGATCTGTTTGGGTTCAGTGTAGATTCTATCTGGATAGAGAATGAGACAATTATCAATTTTTCATATGATGGCCGGTTTATTGATATCCCGGTTAAGGATGAAATACATTCAAAATCTTCGGTGGTTATATCTGTTTTTTATCATGGTACTCCCTGCACCGATCCGGGATGGGGTGGTTTTTATTTTAAGGATAATGTGGTTTATAATATGGGTGTTGGCATGAAATCCTATCCACATGGAGTAGGGCGGTACTGGTATCCTTGTGTTGACAACTTTATTGACAGGGCTACTTATGATTATTTTATAAGAGTTCCCGAAAACTATATAGCAGTTTGCCCGGGTGAACTGAAGGAAACTTATTTGCATAATAATAGTTCAATTACATGGCATTGGTTTCTTGAAGATAATATACCCACTTACCTCTCATCTGTGGCAATTTCAGAATATGAAGTTATCAGAGACACTCTTAAGGGGATAGAAAGAATGATCCCGTCTTCAGTATATATAAGACCGGATTTAAAAAACAAAGCAGATTCATCTTTTTCAGAAATAGAGAAATACCTTGCTGTACTGGAGAATTATTTTGGACCATATAGATGGCAAAGAGTGGGATATATTGGTGTCCCGTTTTCGGGAGGGGCAATGGAACACGCTACAAATATTGCTATATCTGAATCAACTATTACCGGTAACCACAGTTTTGAAACACTCTATTTCCATGAACTGGCACATAGTTGGTTTGGAAATATGGTAACCTGTCGTACTTCCGGGGACATGTGGTTAAACGAAGGATGGGCAAGTTATTGTGAAGCTTTATTCATAAATCACAAGTACGGGAAAGAAAAGTTTATGAATTATGTAAGGGATAATCATTATAAGGTGTTGATGTATACCCATCTTCGGGATAATGGAATGCGTGCGGTTTATGGTATTCCAAAAGAATTTACATACGGTAGTACGGTATATGATAAAGGATCAGATGTTGTTCATACACTCAGAAATTACCTGGGTGATGATCAATTCTTTCCAGCTGTTAAGAAATATTTGGATAAATATGCTTTTAATGATGCTTCTACAGAGGATTTGAAAAACATACTGAGTGATCAGACGGAAATCAACCTCGATGATTTTTTCAAAAGCTGGATATATTCACCCGGATTTCCTCATTTTTCCATTGATACTTTCATGGTTCACAGAAATGAGAATAGTTATGATGTTAATGTAGTAATTGAGCAAAAACTTAAAGGAACTGATGAATTGTACAATTCTAACAGGCTTGAAATAACATTTATGAATGATAACTGGGAAAAGGAGACGGCACTATTCAGTTTTTCCGGCAGGAAAGGAGAGAATCATTTTGAACTTCCATTTAAACCAACTATTGTTTTACTTGATATTGAGGAAAAGGTTTCTGATGCCATCACCGGCTATACACGTGTTTTGAAGAAAACCGGCGAATACGAATTCGAAGCTTCATTTTTCAGACAATCAGTAGAAAAGATAACAGATTCTGCCTTGGTCAGGGTTGAATACCACTGGGTGACACCTGATACAATAAAAAGTAAAGATTTTAATGGAAAATTCCTGACGAATGGATACTGGTCTGTTAATGGAATTTTCCCTGAGGATTATAATGCAACGGGCTATTTCAAATATTTCAGCAAACAAAGCAGACAATCTGCATATGTGGATAGTACCCTGCTGGTTGATGATCCTGAACGGTTAGTGATATTATTCAGAGAGCAACCGGGGCAACCCTGGAGACAGATACCCTCAAGAAAGAGTAATGAAAAATTGCAAAATGGAGTAATTGTGAAACACTTGTCATCCGGAGATTACATAATGGGACAGATCAAATAATCAAAACCGGGATAAAAAGAAAATGAAGAAACACAGCCTTTAAGTTAAAGTTGAAAATGGATTTTTGAGTTTAGGAATTTGTTTTTTTTAAGAAAAAAGCACCCATGGGCGAAAATATTTTGTATAAATGGAATATCCTTTATTGTGTTTTTCAAGGCGTTGAGAAACATTCGTTGATTGTCCAAAATAAAATCTTTGGTCCTTTTCACTTTGAATTACATAGACATAAAAATCCATAATAAGTAAAAAAGGCGATCTGTGGGAGCTTTATTAAAAGTGGAGCATATCGGAATCGAACCGATGACCTCTTGACTGCCAGTCAAACGCTCTAGCCAACTGAGCTAATGCCCCAAAACAAAAAACTAAACGTTAAAAAAAATCCAACTCAAAACGCTTTAGTCCTGAAAATCAAGAAATTTTCAATTTCGCATGATTTTCGAGGAGCAAAAATAAAAAAATTTCTGTAAATAATATCCTCCTACCTGTACTGAATATCACTAAAAGCAAGAAAAACAGCATGTTTGGCAGTTAGTTTGGCGTGATTATTGTTCTATATTGCATTATATAGTATACTGTTGTAAACCGGATTAAAGAAAGGGATATCGACATTTATGATTTTTTTTGAATACTTTTTGATTATAATAGGATAAATCATTAATTTTAAAGCCTTAAAAAAAATTCAATAACAATGGAACGAAAAAAAAATGAAAAAGTTGACCTCGAGAAAAGAAAAGGGGTCTTTTTCCAATTGGGATTGGTAATCACCCTTTCACTGATTTTAATTGGTTTTGAATGGACAAGCTCCGGATTGAGTGAAAACCGATTTGATACAGGAGAGGGAGATGTAATTGATGAGGAGATTATTCCTGTAACACGTCAGGAGAAACCTGAACCCAAGACTCTGCCTAAGCCACCTAAAGTAACTGAGGTATTGAACATTGTTGAAGATGATGTTACAATTGAAAATGAACTTATACTTGATGATCTGGAATCTGACCAGGATGAAGAAGTTCAAATACTTGATTTCGATGTGGCTGATGAAGAAGAAGAAGAAGCCGAAATTTTCTACATCGTTGAAGATATGCCAAGCTTCAAAGGGAAAGGTCTTGAAGGTTTCAGGAACTGGGTTTCGAAAAATCTTCAATATCCTGAAATAGCAGCTGAAAACGGGATAAGCGGCACAGTATATGTCCAGTTTGTAGTTGAACCTTCAGGACTGGTTAATAAAGTTATTATTATGAGAAGTGTAGATCCGTCCCTCGATAAAGAAGCTATCAGGGTAGTGAAATCTTCTCCGAAATGGACCGCCGGAAAACAAAGAGGAAAACCTGTACGAGTGGCATTTACTTTCCCGCTCAAATTTGTACTGCAGTAATTGTCTAAATTAAAATACTTTACAACCCTGATCTGTTGATCAGGGTTTTTTTAATGACTTATTTATATATTTGTGTAATAAAACATTCAGTTGCCTTACTTTATTAACACAAACGAAATATTAAAACTAATAAAAAATGAAGAAAATTGCGTATCTCCTGGCAATTATCCTTGTAATAACCTCTTGTGTTTCTTCAAAAAAGCAATTACAGAAAGGTAATTATGATGCTGCTATTGAAAAATCTGTAAAAAAATTAATGAAGAAACAGGACAATAAAGATGAAATTCTAATCCTGAATAAAGCATATAATATTGCTAATGAGCAGGATCTGAGCAGGGTAAAATATCTTAAACTGGAAAGTAATCCGGGCAGATGGGATGAAATTCTTAATCATTACCTTCGACTAAAAAACAGACAGACACTTGTAAGAACAGTCCTTCCGTTGAGAATGCCACGCAGGACAATAGATTATGAATATTTTGACTATGACAGAGA
>JAUVHQ010000056.1 GCA_030593185.1 Bacteroidota bacterium | reverse complement strand
ATTTATTTGGCATTCTGGTTGTTTTTGGGAGATTGCTTCGTCACTTCGCTCCTCGCAAAATCCATTTTTAAACTTTAAAATCCAGTTGAAACTGAGTCCTTCTATTCATTTTTCTCTTCAAGAGCAGCAATCCGTTCCTGTAGTTCCTCGATCATTTTTTGCTGTTCTTTAATTGCTTCAAGAAGAATGGGGGTCATTTTTCCATAACTTACAGATTTGTACCCTTTCTCGTCAGTGCTAACCAGTTCCGGGAAAACTTTTTCCAAATCTTGAGCAATAAATCCTATATCCCTTTTATCTGTATTAGACCCTTTAGTATTAGATTCTGTTTTGTTCCATCCTTCATTAATACCTTGAAGTTCATAATAAATACCCTGAATTTGATTTACTTTCGATAATGCATTATCGAGGTTCTGTATGTTTTTCTTAAAACGAATATCTGAATTATAATAATAATTATCTGCCCACACATAAGTAGCAACCCACAGTGCATCATTAATTGCAAATGCATATGGTTTAGTGGTGCTACCAGTTAATCCCTGATAAGAATAATATAATGGAGTTAAACCACTTCCCGGGTTATCAGAAATATGAATATTGTGATCATTTACATTTAGGGTACCATTGATGGTGATATAATCGTCGTAAAAATTACCGTAAATTAATGGAGAAGCTGTTGAAGAATTATCGATATACAATAAATTTGATCCGGTTGCATACCTACCTGCTTCATTACCGATAAATACATTATACTCACCTGTTGAATTTGTATACCCTGCCAACCGTCCAACATAAACATTATAACCACCTGTTGTATTATTGTAACCTGCTTCATTCCCTATAAAAGTATTTCTTGCACCGGTGGTATTTAAGTATCCCGTATAACTGCCAAAGAAGGCATTATAATCTGCATCCGTACTATTTTGTCCGGAGCTTGCACCAACATACACACTTCTGATTCCATCGATATTTGCATAGCCACTGAGATTCCCTATAAAAACATTTTTACTGCCTGAAGTATTCGAATAACCGGATTCTGCTCCCAGGAAAACATTTTTTTCACCATCCTGGTTTGAATATCCGGTTAAGTTTCCAATACTTACATTCCAGTCTGCAGTGGTATTAGAATATCCGGCTGCATAACCCATGAAAATATTAGATTTACCACTGGTATTTTTTGCCCCGCTCCAGTTACCGATCATTATATTGTAATTTCCCGTATCATTATCATATCCAGCTGCAGTACCCAGGAATACATTAGATTTACCTCCAATATTACTATATCCGCTTGAGGCACCAATAAAAATATTATAGTCACCTGTATCATTAAGATGACCGGCATAATCACCCAGTATAACATTAGCAGTTCCTTCCGTATTATTTCTTCCGGATTCTACTCCGAGGAAAACATTATGTCCCCCGGACTTATTAGAAAAACCCGAGCCGACACCCATGAAAATATTCTGATTTCCTTCAACATTTGAATATCCTGCCGAATCACCAATAAAAACATTATAGTACCCGGAATCATTCTGCACCCCTGAAAGATTACCCATAAACACATTATATGAACCAATAGTATTATCATACCCTGAAGAGTCACCAATGAATACATTCGAGAGTCCTTTAGTATTACTGTATCCGGTATTGCTACCTATAAATGTATTGAAATTACCTTCGGTATTTGAATACCCGGTTTTGTACCCAAGAAAAACGTTCCTGTTTCCTATATTATTTAATAATCCACTTTGATATCCAAAAAATGAATTGTGCACACCGGTAGTGATCGAGGATCCACTCTGATGCCCGATGAAATAGTTATCCGGTGTCAGGTGCATCAAATTATCAGATCCTGCTTTACCAGGACTGAATCCGCCTACAGCAAAACCACCTTTCAGCCCTTTGGAAATAGTTTCGTCAATGTAAATTCTCACACTGTCAGGAGTAACTCTGAGATATTCATTGGTAATCCCCTTTGACGAGCTAAACCCTCCAACAGCAAAACCCCCTTTGAGACCTTTAACCTCATCATCATCTACATACACCCTAACACCTTCATTATACACTGCAAAAACAGTATTTCCATCCTGGTTCTTAACCTCAAAAAGGGCTAAGTCAGCAACATGACCGGTTTGCTCCATAATACTCAAACTTTTTAACGATGTTACCGAACCGGCATTTAATGCATAAGGAACTGATAATAACTGCGAGGTTCCCATATGTAGATAATCCGTTCCTCCATCAGCATCCAGTTCAATTTTCATAAAGTAAGAATTTGCACTCCAGTCGATAGCCGGAAAATTACCAGCTATCATTGTACCGTTACCTATTTCCAGGGTTATCAGTCCGAATGAATTTGTTGTTTCCTGGTGGGTTTCTACATATACAGGAGGCCCGCTTTCACTGCCCTCAAGTATACTGATCTGTAGTGAAACATTCTGGTCAGAAATAATACCACCCTGAGCATCCCTCACTACCGCCTGGTAGTTAAAGCCCATTGGAACCTGGGAATAAGAGAAGGCAAAAGGCAAAAGGCAAAAGGTGAAAGTCAAAAAGAGTTTTGTTTTCATGGCTGAAAAGTTTTTATTTGTTAATAATAATTCCATTTACTCCGGTAAAAAATATTTCAAAAAATAAATAAAATCAAGTTACGAAAATCATTTATTAAAATCAACAATACTATTAGTAACGTTTTAACTTTTGTATCGTCTGAATAAAAGGGTCAATCCTGAAATATATCGTTCGGAAATGAACATGATTTGTTTCAATATCGTACAGTAATAATGAAGTCTCAGATATGCCATATTTGCTATTATCCTGATTTTGTTTTATTTATAATCATTGGCATATTTATTGAGCACAAGTATAGGCTTATTATGTTTATAACCGGTAGAATATAAAACCAGGAGCCGTCTCAAAAGTCTCTAAAGAGAAGAAGCGTAACCATTACTCTCTTTTGAAACAGCCCCAAACATAATAATACAAAAAGGATTAAACAGAGCAAACCATTGAAACCTGAAAATTGAGAAAGATTTATGAAAAAAGCGATTTGTTTAGTTATCATAACTACTTTATTGAGTTGCAATTTATTTGCAAATAAATATATTGATGGAAAAAGGGTATATGAAACTAAAAGAGTAAAGAAGGAAATAATAATTAATGGTCTCCTGGATGATGAAGCCTGGGACCTGGTGAAATGGCAGAGCGGATTCAAACAATCTGAGCCTCACGACGGGAACAAACCATCACAGGAAACATTTTTCAAGATATTGTATGACGACAATAATTTATATGTCGCAATCAAAGCCCACGACAGCCATCCTGACAGTATCGGAACCAGAATGACAAGGAGAGATGATATTGATGGTGATTTTGTCGGGATCCAGTTTGACAGTTATTTTGATCTTCGTACTGCTTTCACCTTTCTTGTTAGTGCTGCCGGGGTAAAAATGGATATGATAATGACCAATGATGGACAGAACGAAGATATGACATGGGACCCTATTTGGTATGTGAAAACAAATATTGATGCCGAAGGGTGGACTGCTGAGATGAGGATCCCTCTTTCACAATTACGTTTTGATAAAAAAGGCAGCCAAACCTGGGGTTTACAGGTAGCCAGGATGTTGTTCAGAAAAGAAGAACTTTCGATATGGCAGCATATCCCCCAAAACGCCCCGGGCTGGGTACATCTTATAGGCGAATTGCATGGATTGAATGATCTTGAACCAAAAAGACAGATTGAGATAGCCCCTTATACTGTTGCAAAAGCTGAACGGTTTGAAAAAACCGAAGGCGATCCATTCGCTACAGGTAAATCAAGAAATATATCCGCCGGTGTAGATGGCAAGATCGGTATCACGAACAACCTTACACTCGATTTTACAATTAATCCTGACTTTGGACAGGTTGAAGCAGACCCGTCAGAGGTGAATCTTACAGCATATGAAACATTTTTTGAAGAGAAACGTCCATTTTTCGTTGAAGGAAAAAGTATCTATTCATACAATCTTATGATAGGTGATGGTGATATGTCTTCTGAAAACCTTTTTTATTCAAGAAGGATCGGCAGACGTCCTCATCATGATCCGTACCTTGAACCGGATGGAGAATATGCAAAATTTCCTGATAATACAACCATTCTCGGTGCAGTCAAACTTTCTGGCAAAACAAAAAACGGACTTTCAATAGGCATAATGGAAAGTGTCGCGGCTGAAGAACGGGCAGAAATTGATTTCGAGGGTGAAAGAAGACTTGAAACCGTTGAACCGCTTACAAATTATTTTGTTACACGCCTGCAGAAGGATTATGGTAAAGGAAATACGATTATTGGCGGAATGTTCACTGCAACAAACCGTAATATTGAATCAGATTCACTCAAATATCTTCATAATTCGGCATATACAGGCGGAATTGATTTTATGCACCAGTGGAAAGACCGGACATATAATATCTCCGGCAAATTCTTTTTCAGCCAGGTGAACGGAACACCCGAGGCATTGCTTCGGACCCAGGAATCCTCAGCACGTTATTTTCAGCGACCGGATGCCGACTATCTGTCCATTGATTCAACACGTACAAGTCTTATGGGACACGGAGGCCGGCTCCAGTTTATGAAAACCGGAGGTGGGCATTTTAATTATGGTGTTTTCCTGATATGGAAATCACCAGGACTCGAACTTAATGATGTTGGTTTTCTGCGTTCGACAGATGAGATAATACAAATTGCATGGGCTCAATACCGCATCTGGGAACCATTCAGCATATTCAGGAATTTCTCAGTTAATTTCAACCAATGGAGAGCCTGGGACTTTGGATTGGTTAATAATATGAACGGAGGAAATATTAATCTCCGAACCCAGTTTAAGAACTACTGGAGCGTATCTACAGGATTTAATCTACAGGGTCAACGTATAACAAATTCCCTGCTCAGGGGTGGTCCCTCTATGAAAATGCCAGGCAGTATCAATAATTACATTTCAATACGGACAGATAATCGTAAGAAATTATCTTTTAACTTTATGATGTCAAACAACTGGGGCAGATATAATTCCAGTGTATCGAACAGATACTCGTTTCAAGCCACTTACAAACCCTTAGAAACACTATCCATCAGTTTGCGTCCAAATTACAATATCAATAGAAGAGATATGCAGTATGTCACCGAACAATATTTTAATGATGAAGAGAGATATATTTTTGCCGGTATAAACCAGAAAGTCCTGGGTATGTCTTTACGGTTGAATCTCAGCTTAACTCCTAACCTGACAATACAATACTGGGGACAACCATTTATCGCAGCATGTAAATATTCCGATTTCAAACGTATTACCAACAATCTTACTGATGATTACACAGACCGTTTCCATACTTTTTCAGGCGATGAAATTACCTATTATAAGGACTATGATTATTATGCCATAGATGAAGATCTTGATTCTGAGGAAGACTATTTTTGGGAGGATCCGGATTTCAATGTTAAAGAGTTCCGTTCAAATCTTGTTGCACGATGGGAGTATATTCCCGGTTCAACTGTTTTTCTTGTCTGGTCACAAAGCAGGGATGGATCTGATCCTACAGGAGATTTCTCATTAAACAAGGATATTGGTGATCTTCTTGATATCACACCATATAATGTGTTTCTCGTGAAATTCTCATATCGTTTTGGATTATAGTATTAGTTTGAGGTTTGAAGATTGTTTGAGGTTGAAGAAGATAAGAGGAGAAGAATGAATCGCAGAGACGCGAAGACGCAGAGACGCAAAGAAGAAGGAAAAGGTGAAGAAAGAAGAGAAGAGGGAAGAATGAAGAGGAAAAAGAGAATAATGAATACTGAATTTCGAATATAGAATGATGAAGTTAAGAAAAAACCAGCAACCAGCTTTGTCCACCGTAGTTTTAACGAAGGTGGATAACCAGTATCAAGTCAAAAACAAATAGGAAAATATGTTCTTCAATTATTTAAACACAGCAATCAGGAATATTATAAAGCATAAAGGATATTCCCTGATTAATATTACCGGACTGGCAGTAGGGATTGCCAGTGCAGTACTAATACTTCTGTATGTACAGGACGAACTTAGTTATGACCGTTTTCATGAAAAATCGGACCAGATATACAGGGTTGGCTTACATGGTACTATTGCCGGAAATGAAATGAAGGTTGGCATTACTTCGGCTCCGATGGCACAAACCCTGGTAGATGAATTTCCTGAAGTGCTTAATACTACAAGACTGTTCACGTTCGGAGGAAGTCCTGTTGTAAAATATAATGAAAGCAGTTTTGTAATAGAAAAGTACTATTATGCTGATTCCACCTTTTTTGATGTTTTTACTGTTAAGTTCATTAATGGCGATCCCGGAACTGCATTGAACAGATCAAATACAATGATACTTACCAGGGAAACTGCCGAAAAAATATTTGGCACTGAAGATCCGGTTGGAAAAACCCTGCTGGTTGGAAACGATCAGGATGCTTTTGAAGTAACGGGTGTTGTTGAAAAATTTCCGGGTAACAGCCATTTTAATTTTGATATCTTAACCTCAATAATAACCATGCCCGGGGCTAACAGTCCGGTATGGGTAAGTAACAATTTCGTCACTTATATTGTTTTACAGGAAGGGTTTGATTACCATGACCTGGAGGCAAAATTTCCCGGATTAGTTGAGACCTATGTTGGTCCTCAACTCGAACAATTCACTAATGCCAGTCTTGAGGAGTTTCTTGAAGCCGGGAACAAATGGGGTTACTTTCTGCAGAAACTCACTGATCTGCATTTTTCCGATCTTGAGTTTGAGATTGAGCCGGGAGGGGATATGAAGAACGTATATATCTTCTCTGTAATTGCTTTCTTTCTTATTGTTATCGCTTCCATTAATTTCATGAACCTTGCAACGGCAAAATCAGCGAATCGCGCTCTTGAGGTTGGAATACGTAAAGTAGCAGGATCATCAAGAAAAGGATTGATACTACAATTCCTGACAGAATCTGTTGTTTTAACTTTTATTTCTCTTGTGCTGGCAATTGTTCTGGCAGCCTTTTTTATTCCATCATTCAATAATATCGCTTCCAAGACCCTTGCTCTTAATCTGTTAAGTGATCCTCTGCTTTTATTCGGTATTGTTATTTTAGGAATAATTGTTGCCCTTCTTTCAGGCAGTTACCCTGCTGCTTACCTCTCGGCTTTTAAACCGGTTAAAGTTTTAAAAGGCAGTCTCCGGTCTGGGACAAAAGGTTCAACTCTTCGAAGTATTCTGGTTGTTTTTCAATTTTCAATAACTATATTTCTTATTATATCCACCATAGTTGTTTACAGGCAGATGAGTTTCGTGCAAAATAAAGATCTCGGTTTTATTAAGGAGAACCTTATGATTATACAGAGAGCTTATGCTCTTCAGGATCAAAGAGGAACATTTATACAGGAACTTGAAAGAAATACCGGCATTGAATCTGTGACTCTAACTAGTTTTTTCCCGGGATCAATTATGGGTAATACTGCCTACAAGCCGGAAGGTAGTACAGCTGACGCTATCCGGGCTATAAATTTAACTTATGTGGATGATAAATATCAGGAAGTGCTTGACCTGAAAATTAAAGAAGGACGGTGGTTTTCCAGAGACAGGGCAGATGATTCATCAACAGTAATTCTTAATGAAGCGGCAGTAAAAGCATTCGGTCTCGAGGATCCTGTAAACAATAAAATTCTGCGGGTTGGAGGAAATGAAGATAACACCGATCTTCCATTACAAATAATCGGTGTAGTAAAAGATTTTCATTATCAGTCGCTTCATCAAACAATTAAACCCTTAGTAATAGAATATAACCGAAACCGATTTGGTCAACTGATCGGTTTAAATATCCATCCTGAAAACTACCAGGAATCAATAAGTTTTGTCCGGGAGCAATGGGATGTTTTTGTGAAAGATCAGCCCCTGGATTATTCATTCCTTGAAGATGAATTAGCATCAAAATACGCTGATGACAGAAAAACAGGCACTATCTTTACTATCTTTTCTATCCTTGCTATATTTGTTTCATGCCTGGGACTTTTCGGGTTAGCTTCTTATACTGCCGAACAGAGAACAAAAGAGATAGGAATAAGAAAAGTTATGGGCGCTTCAGTGTCAATTATTCTTCACCTCCTGTCAAAAGAATTAATTATATTAATTTCAATTTCTACACTTATTTCATGGCCTGCAGCATATTTCTTCATGAAAAACTGGTTACAGAACTTCGCATTTAAAATCAACCCCGGATTATTAACATTTTTTATTGCGTCTCTGCTGGCTTTGATTATTGCAATGATAACAATAAGTTACAGAACGTACAAAGCATCCACGGCAAATCCCGCAGAATCTCTCAGGCATGAGTGAAGAATGGAATGATGGAATGGTGGAATAATGGAAAGATTGAATAGCGGAAGAGTGAAGAAGTCTAAGAATTCGAAAGGTTTAAGGGTTGAAGAGTGGAAGATAGGAATGTTGGAAGCTGGAGGCTGGAAGCCGGAAGGAAGTTATGGCATAATTTAATATTTGACATCTGACATTTGACATCATTTAATTCTCAGACTTTATATGTTTTATTAAACAAAATAATTACGTTATTAATCACGGCATTAATCACGTGATTAATCACGTGATTATATTTATGTTTTCTTAATGTTTACCTGCTTCACAGCAACATTGCAACACAGCATCACTACTCTTCAACTCTTCACACTGCAACACTGCTTCACTGCTTCATTACGGAAAACAGGAAAAAATTAAGTACTCTAACCAAAAGGTCTATTTTTTATCATGATTAATTCTTTTTATTTAAAAATTCATATATTTATATTTCTAAAACGTATCAGGCATAAATATGGAACCCCTAATAATTGAAGCAACCGATAAAACTCCCGGAATAATACTTGACCCATACAACGACCTGTTTGAAATATCAGGTAACTCAAGGCCTGAAGATGTCCGCGAGTTTTACTATCCTGTGGCAAACTGGTTAGTTGAATTTGAAAAAGAGGTACTGGATATAAAGGCCATTAAGTTCGACAAAAAGCATCCTCTGAATTTCAATTTTAAAATGAATTATTTTAATTCATCATCGGCTAAGTTCCTGTATGATGTAATGAGTAAACTGGTCAGATTTCACGAAAATGGTCATGTCATCAGGATTTTGTGGTACTTTGATGAGGATGATGAAGACATGAAATATGCGGGAGAAGAGATGAGTGAATTACTTGAAGTTCCTTTTCAATTTATAGAAACTCCACCTGGAGATTAACATCAGAATAGAAAAAAGAAAAGCCTCCCTGAGCAAGTCAGGAAGGCATTTTTCATTTTAACAGATATTTTTTAGAAACTAAAATCGAAACCGATAGCAAGAAACAGGTTGTTTTTGGTATATGATTCTGTAACTGCTTCACTCACTGTACCACCACCAATGAAATGATCGAACCCTCTTGAACCATCTAGGTAAGCTGTATAACCAGCTCCAAGATTCAATGCCATTTTCTGTGAGAAAGCATATTTAAATCCACCGGCAAAAGTATTGAAACCCATGCTATAGTCCAGATCTGTTTGGTAGTCATCAGAAACTCCTGAAATTGCACCCAGGTAACCTGCACTAACAAAGAACTGATCTGTAAGTGCATACTCCAGTCCGAGTCCAAACTCCCAGTAATTATTATCAATAACATCCTCATTCTTTACAGCTACTCCATTAAGTGATCTGCCATAATTTACAGATTTGTCAAAGTAATAGTGAACCCCGGATGTTACTGAAAGTTTTGATGATATTTGGTAATCAAATCCAAATGAAATCATCGCAGGCATATCAGCACGGGTTATTTCACCATCTGGAAACATCGTAACCGGTACACCGTTTGGGGTATAACCAACTGTGAAATCTTTTGCTGTTTCGTTTTTTAGCTCAATCCTTGTTGCTGACTCATATTTAAAACCAATATTCAATTTATCAGAAGGGGAATAGTTAAATCCAATGATCGTAGTTAATCCCCAACCTTTTTGTTTCACATCAGCTTCCTGATCGCTAAGCAAAGCAGCTTTGGCAGAAGATTCAGCAGCAGAAGCTGTCAGGCTTGAAGCAGCACCAAAGTACGATGCCTGCGCAACAGCCAGAGTCATTCCGGTTGGGTCCATTCCCAGGGCTGTTAAACCACCTTCCAGTTGTGCTCTGGTGGCTGCATCAATAATAAACATTGCTTCAGCCTGAGCAAAAGTAAGACTTCCTGCCCCTCCGTTGATCAGTGGTTGCATACCGGTACCACCGGCAGTTGCCAGAGCGGCTCCTGCTGTATATTGTGAAGCAACATTGGTGAAAAATGCAT
>JAUVHQ010000344.1 GCA_030593185.1 Bacteroidota bacterium | reverse complement strand
TAAAAGAGATTAAGTGATCAGGTAAACACTGCAGTTTGTTACTATTATCTTTTAATGTTTTATTAACTATACAGATTTTCCGATCCGGGATTTCTTTTTTCTTAAGAATCTTTGTGTACCTTTAATTGGTAATATATTTTTAAGCTGATTACTAACAGCAATAAAAAATCATATTTTCAAAAAAAAAATAATGTTATGAAACGATTTTTTTTACTATTATCGGTAACCTTATTGCTTCACACGTGCCTATTAAACGGGCAGACAAATATTCCGGTTCCGGAAGATCATTTTAATTTCAAACCTGGAGCAGATAGAATGCTATTCGATTACGAAGAGCTAATAGAGTACCTTACTTTGCTTGATAAAGCATCCCCAAAATTCAAACTGGTCGAGAATGGGAAATCACCAATGGGAAAACCAATGTATATTGGATTTATTTCATCAGCAGAAAATATTAACAATCTTGATCATCTGAAAAATATTAACCATGAACTTGCTTTGAATCCTGAGATACCGGATGCTGAAAGAGCAAAGATGATTGATGAAGGTAAGGTCTTTGTACTTGGTACTCTCTCAATGCACTCAGGTGAGGTTGGCCCTTCACAATCAGCACCACTTATTGCCCATCAATTAGTTACATCAAACAATCCCAGAACACTGAAATGGCTTGACAATATTGTTTATATGATGATTCCATGCCATAACCCTGATGGAATGGATATGATAGTGAACAATTACCGGAAATATAAAGGCACAAAGTATGAAGGAGCCTCTTTACCCAGGGTTTACCATAAATATGTTGGTCATGACAATAATCGCGATTTTGTTATCCTTTCCCAGGAAGATACTAAAGTTATTGCCGGTATTTATAATACCGACTGGTTCCCACAGGTGATGGTTGAAAAGCACCAAATGGGTTCAACAGGTCCTCGTTATTTTGTCCCCCCACCACATGACCCGATTGCCCAGAATGTTGATGCAGGTATATTTAACTGGATTGGCATATTCGGGCATAATATGATTAAAGATATGACAAGGGATGAATTGTCGGGAGTATCACAACATTACATGTTTGACGATTACTGGCCCGGATCTACCGAAACCTGCATCTGGAAAAATGTAATAGGTTTCCTTACCGAAAGTGCCAGTGTGAAAGATGCTACACCTGTTTATGTAGAACCTAATGAACTGAATGTCAGAGGAAAAGGATTGTCTGAGTATAAAAAAGGTATAA
The DNA here is from genome assembly GCA_030593185.1 of Bacteroidota bacterium. Classification (GTDB taxonomy): domain Bacteria; phylum Bacteroidota; class Bacteroidia; order Bacteroidales; family VadinHA17; genus JADFUQ01. The sequence continues at coordinate 1,435 of JAUVHQ010000344.1, read as the reverse complement.
ATATGCCGAAGCCCTGGGAAGGTGGATGGTGGAGACTTAGTGATATAGTGGATTATGAAATATCTTCCACCATGTCTATTCTCAAAACTGCTTCATTGCATCGTGAAGATATTCTGAAATTCAGAAATGACATCTGCAGAGATGAAGTGGAGCGCGGCCGGACAGAGTCTCCGTTTTATTATGTGCTTCCTGAGAAACAACATGATCCGGGTGAACTGGTGAGCCTGGTTGTTTTGTTGAAAGAACATGGTATTAAGGTTTACCGCTTGCAGGAAGATTTTAGTTTGGAAGGACATGCTTTTAAAAGCGGCGATATAGTTGTTCCGCTTGCCCAGCCTTACCGCCCTTTCATCAAGGAGGTTTTGGAAGTTCAGGAATACCCGGTCAGGCATTATACACCCGATGGTGAGATTATTAAACCATACGATATTACAACATGGTCGCTGCCACTGCATAGAAATGTGAAATCGTTTGAGATTAAAACACGGTGTAAGGATTTTGAAGCTAAAATCGGGATAATTGAAGGGGCTTATAACCTGGTTAAAACCACACCTGAAAAGCATTGGGCAACTGTTTTTTCAGTGAAAATGAACGGTAGCTATAAAGCTGCTTTTACAGCTGTAAAAAAAGGATTAAAGGTCGACAGGCTTACATCAGACCTGAAAATTAAAGATGTTGTGTATCCTAAGGGTAGTTTTGTTATTTACAAAAAAGGAACAGCCGATAATGAACTGTCTGAAATTGTTGAGCAAATTGGTGTTCAACCCGGCTATCTGGTTGAGAAAAAAGATATCAGGGTAAACCATTTTGAAGTCCCCAAATTAGCTCTTATTGAGACTTATACACATGATATGGATGCCGGATGGACGCGGTTTGTCTTTGATTCATATAATATTCCGTTCACCCTGATTCATCCGCAGGAGATTAAGGATAAAGACCTTGAAGGTGAGTTTGATGTTATTGTATTTCCTGATGCGAATAAGTCATTGTTGATGAAAGGTAAGTATAGTCGTGGTACTACTGAATATGTTAGTAATTACCCACCGGAATTTGCAAAAGGGATGGGTAAAGAAGGGCTGAAAAAAATTCTCGAATTTGTTGATAAAGGAGGAATTGTTGTATCGTGGGGGCAGTCAACTTCACTGTTTGAAGGTATTCAGGAAATAGGCGATAAGGAAAGTAAAGAAGAATTCCAATTGCCTTTCAGGGATGTTTCTTCCGATCTTAGAAAATCGGGTTTGTATGTTGCAGGTTCACTTATACGTGTTCAATTGAAGAATGATCATCCGTTAACTGTCGGAATGCCCGACGAGATCGGAGTATTCTACCGTGGAAGGCCTGCTTTTACAACTTCATTGCCAAGGTTCGACACCGACAGAAGAATTATAGCATCATTTCCCGAAAAAGATTTGCTTATGAGCGGTTACATCGAAAA
>JAUVHQ010000319.1 GCA_030593185.1 Bacteroidota bacterium | reverse complement strand
GAGTTGAAACGGTGCCTCACATTGACCGATGCCCCTGAATTAGCATAAGCATACTCGTTGGAGGTACCCAGCTTAAACCGGTCACGGCTCACATAACCAAATGCTTTGACCAGTGTCTTATCCCCTGGTTCATAGGTGAGTGTCCCACCAAGGTCGTAAAAACCTGCCTCACTGTTTCTGAGTTCCGGATCCTCCATCTGTTTCAGCATCCAGTCGGAGTATGTGGAACGCGCGCTCAGAATGAATGAGCTTTTGTCCTTTTGGATGGGACCCCCTACAGACAAATTACCGGTTATAGGGCTGATCCCGACCCTGACTGTATACTTATTTTTGTTACCCTGCCTTGCAGTGATATCAAAAAAGGAGGCCAGCCGTCCACCCAGGCTTGCAGGCAGGTTGCTTTTGTACAAGGTAAAGTCCCTGACAATATCAGAGCTGAATGAAGTAAAGAAACCGAAAAGGTGTGAGCTGTTGTACACCGGCACCTTGTTCACATAGATCATATTCTGATCAGCTGGACTGCCCCTCACATTAAAGCCGGCTGAACCCTCCCCCACACTCTGAACCCCGGGAAGCATCTGGATGATTTTCAACACATCCCTTTCTCCCATGACCAGGGGAATTTCCTTGAATACTTTGAAATTGAGCCGTTCAAATCCCATCTGGGTACCCCGAACATTGTGGAACTTGTTGGCCTGGATCACTACCTCGGTGATAGGTACCAGCCTCTTTTTCATGGAGATGGAGAGATTTCCACCGGAAAGCACTTCCAGGTAGTTTTGCCTGCGTTCCATGCCCATGCAATTTAAATCAATGGTATATTTTCCAGGTCTGATCACAAGGCTGAAACGGCCATCTACATCGGTGGCTGCTCCTTTCTTCAATTCCTCGATATAACTGGTAGCTCCCACCAGTGGTTCTCCGGTCTCCCCGTCTGTCATTTTCCCGTGGATCACTACATTGCTCAGTCCGTTTGATTCATCGCCGTCTCCTACCCGGATGGTCTCAATCAGCCTTGCTCTCCTTCCATTAATGTAATTCTGCTCCGCGGTGGTAAGTGTTTCCTCTCCGCCCGTTTCATCTAACTCTTCTGTTAGGTCAGTAACACCTGAATAATCGGGCAACCGTGAGATTAGAGGCATTTGATCTGTCAGAAATACATTACCCCATTCGTCTATGAAATAACTTATACCTTTGGACAACAGCACCCTTTCAAGGGTGTGTTGCAGGGAAATATTGGATCCTGAAACGGTCACCCTGATCCCCTTCACCCACGCTTCTCTGAAATAGAAAGGAACACCGGTTTGTTGCTTTACTTCTTTCGCAAAATCAACAAATGGTATATCAATGAAATCACCGCTGAACATAATCGGCTTGTTCTGTCCTTCCAGCCGGAACATTGAAAAGAAAACCAGAAAGAGCGGTATGATTACGATTTGCCTCATGGTTAGCCTTCGGTATTGAACAAGTTTGCAACCATTTCCATCGTCCGTAAGATCTTATCCGGGCCAACATTTCGAAAAGAGATATGCCTTTGTCGAAAGAGCTTTAAAATTTCCCGCTGCATATTCCCTGGGAAAAGCCGGGCAAAAGTCCTCCGGTTGTTAAAAGCTATTGTTTCACCATTTAATTCCAGCCAATAATAGAGCCTGTGATTGGTAAAATGGTCTATGTAAATGACGCTGTTATCAAGCGGGACCAGTTTTTTTTCCCAATGGACAAAACAGGTAAAATGTCTGGTACTTATAACCTGGTAATACCTTTCCGGCTCTTCCTGTATATTCAGCTTCCTGAATTCATACGTTCCCAAACTAAAAGCCTCCATGCGGTCAGAAACAGTTACATAAGGGTAGTTCCTGCCTGAAATTTTATCATGCTTAATCTCTACACGTTGTGATAAAAGGTCGTATTTAAGCTGCACATTTTGATAAGTCTTTCCATTAATTGAAACGGAACCATTCTTAAACCTGTCCTCCAGAAAATAGGGATGACCCTCGGACCTCATATACCGGTTAGAATACTGAATCCCATTCACAAGATCCTGGTCCAGCCCATAGGCGTTTTCGACCAGGTCGGGGAATGTACCCTGGCCTGCCAGGGTGGTAAACAGAAAAAACAGATTTGCTCCAACAGCTGCTTTCAGGACATCAAGTCTCATTTTGAACATATTATTATCTTTCTCAAATATTAAGGCCGTCTATAGGGTTTTTAAAGTTTTTAAAACTATTCTCTGAAACATGTGTGTTTACCTCGGTGATGATTATAATTGAGCTTTATTTCAGGTTTGTTGGGCATTTTATATGTAAATATACAAAATTCTGATTGTTTATGGAATAATACAGCTAACTATTTTAGACAGTCTGATGATAAACAAAACAATAAAAGTCATGGTAAATATTTTTTCAGACATTTGACAAATGTGAACCCGTAACCCGAAACTCTTAATACTGCATCACAACTCTTAATAAGTTATTCTAACTTGCCGGGAAAAAATGCAGGTTAAATGCTTCCTGATTTTATTACCTTTATCAAAAAAATATATGGCTGAGATCCAAAGTATCATAGAAGCACTTATTACTTTCCGTGACCAGCGTAACTGGAAACAATTCCACAATACAAAAGATCTTGCACTGGCACTTTCAATTGAAGCTGCCGAGCTTAACGAACTTTTTTTGTGGAAAGAAGAAAATGAAGCAGAAAAAACAGACAGGGAAAGTATACAGGATGAACTTGCTGATATCCTGGCATATGCCTTTTTACTGGCTGATAAGCATAATTTCGATATAAAACAGATAATCCTTGAAAAAATCAAGAAGAATGAAAAAAAGTACCCGGTAGAAAAATCAATAAATTCAGCCAGAAAATATAAAAACATAGCTTCGCAAAGTGATTAAAGAGGTTAATACAATTCAAATGAAACTGCTAAATTTGAATGATTTTGGAATAAGGCTAAGGCTGAGACTAAGGCTAAGGAATAGAAAAGGTTTTTAGGTTTTAAGAAATTTTTATTTGAAATGACATACAGGCAAAATAACATTAC
>JAUVHQ010000005.1 GCA_030593185.1 Bacteroidota bacterium | reverse complement strand
AAGTCACCCCAGGATAGTCGTTCCCTGTTAAATATTGCCCGCCTTGTGTAATTTCGTTGCACCACTTCGTGGATTACACAGGGCAAGCAATTTCACAGGGTAAACCTCCTTACGGAACAGGCTAAGACACTAAGAATCACAAAGGGTTTATTTCTGTTGCCTTATCTTTTGTGTATCTTTGTGTTTTCAGGCAAAAAAACACTTTCGGAGTGTGCTTAAATATAAAAAAACAAACCATGAAACTTTTACTAATTAGCAATTCAACCAATGCGGGGGAAGCATATCTTGATTATCCCAAGCAACAAATAAGGGACTTTCTTGGAGAAAAACCAGTAAAAGCATTGTTTATTCCTTATGCTGCGGTTACTTTCTCTTTTTCTGATTACGAAAAAAAAGTTTCTGAAAGATTCAGAGAAGTTGGGCATAATATTGTTTCCATTCACCGTTTTGAAGATCCTGTAAGAGCTGTTAAAGAGGCACATGCTATTGTTGTTGGCGGTGGAAACACATGGCAACTTACAAGAATGATGCAGGAACAAGGTTTGATCTTTCCAATTGCAGATAAAGTTAAAGGCGGAGTGCCTTACATAGGGTGGAGCGCCGGTTCAAATGTTGCCTGTCCAACCCTGAAAACAACAAATGATATGCCAATAGTTGAACCCAAAACTTTCTCTGCTTTTAACCTGTTAAAGTTTCAAATCAATCCCCACTATCTGGATGCAAATCCCGAGGGACATGCCGGAGAAACCCGGGAAATGAGAATTGAAGAGTTTCTTGTTGCTAACCCTGATATTTTTGTTGTGGGTTTGAGGGAAGGAACAATGCTTCGTATTGAAGAAGGTGAAATTGAACTTATTGGCCCAAGGCCAGCCAGGATATTTAAAAAAGGAGAAAACCCAATCGAAATTCCCCCGGGGGAAGATCTTTCTTTTCTCTTGTAAAAGTTAGTTTCTATTTATATCAGGAAAAAATCATTTATTGTAACTAATCAGTCGGCGGTCCACAGTCGACAGTCGGCAAAAAAGCGAATAACAATCAAACATTTAAAACACAATGGCAACCACTTAATCCCATTCCCGATAAATCGGGACTGAAAAGTATAAATAGTCCAGTCTTTTGATTGTCGACTGAAGATTGCCGACTTAAAAATGCAAAGTATAATGAGACTAGCCATTTTAGGCATTACAAACATAAGGCACTGAATAGTCACTATTTATTTTCAAAGTTGTTAAAAACGATTATGTGGCATGAACAAATTATGGAAGATTGTCCGTGTTTTACTTTTCGCCGTTTTTCTCTCAATTATTGCAGGAGCAATTTTCGCAATACTGTACGGGGATGAAATTACAAAGATTTTTATAAAAGAAATTAATAAACACCTGGAAGCCAAAATTGAGGTGGGTGATATGAGGTTTTCGATGTTAAAGAAATTTCCCTCCGCAGCATTAGAATTTAAAAATATAACTATTTACACACCACCAAATTTTACTAAAAACGAAGATTCCCGTTTTATTCATGACGCAGTTTTATTAGCTGAAAATTTATTCCTTCAATTCAGCCTGACAGATCTGTTCAAAAAAAACTACATAATAAAAGCCATTCATATAAAAAACGGTAATTTACATATTGAAATATCCGATAATGGCGAAAAAAACTTTATTGTCTGGAAAACAACAAGTGATACTGCAACATCAAAAGTAAAGCTTCAATTAAAAGATGTACGATTCACCAACATGAAAACCCGTTATTTTAACAGGATGAATCATTCTGATTTCGAATTTTTCATTAACCGGCTTAATATGCGGGGAGAATTATCAAAAAATTCAGGAAGGTTGGAAATCAGCTCTGATCTGCTTATAAGAGACCTTTCAATAAATAAGACAAGCTATTTAAAAAACATAAATGCTGTTACATCTTTTAAACTCCAGGCAATCAATAGTAATTATGATATTATCAAGGGGAAAATCAGTATTTCTGATCTGGATTTTCGGATAGCTGGTCAATTTCTAACAAGAGCTGAAAAGAAAATGAATTTAAATATCATTGGAGAAAACCTTGATATTAGTAAGCTGGTTATTATTCTGCCTGAAAAAATATCGAATAGCATTAAAAATTATCAGGGAAAAGGTGTCCTGAATTTAAATTCCACCCTGTCAGGACAGTATGGCCCCGGAATAATTCCCCATATTGAATCTGACTTTTTAATTACTGATGGCGAAATAAAAGAAAAAAACACTGATTATTATCTGAAAATAAATAAAGTTTCCGGCAGTATTACTAATGGTTCTGACAATAAATGGTTAACAACAAATCTGGATATCAATCACTACGAAGTAAACATTGGAGAAAATATTCTGAACGGAAGATGTGCTTTAACAGGTTTCCCTAACCCAATCATAAATTTTCAGGCATCTGGCGAGATTGATTTTGCAAAATTGATCGGGTTTTTCGATATAAAAAAAATCGAAAAAGGTTCAGGAACAATCTATGCAGATATTAACCTCTCTGGCAAACTGGCTGAAAACAAAAAACAAGGATGGGAATTTCTGCAAAATCTGGACCCCCGCGGATACCTTGAATTTGATAATGTTTATTTAAAAACTAAGGGTAGTTATTTTGAATTTAATAATGTTAATGGAAGGTTGAAATTCGAAGATAAAATATTGCTCGATAGAATAATAATGAATATTGGAGGCGATAAAATAGAAATAGACGGCAAAATTGGAAATGTTTTATCACAAATTTCCGGAAAGGACAAACCACTTGTGCTTGAAGCTACCGTTCGGGCAGAACATTTTAATCCCTCTTTTTTTCTCGACAGTCTTAGTAAAAAGGAGAGTGTAAATCATGGTTCAAAACCTTATATTTTTCCTGAAAACTTTTATATGGATCTTAACCTTGATATAGGATTGTTAGATTATAAGAAATTTACAGCTAACACTTTCAGGGGCAATTTATTATATAAACCAGGAATGCTTAATTTTAATTCCGTAACTTTCAAATCTATGAAAGGAAATTTTTCAGGAAGCAGTGTTGTGTTTCAAGACATTAATGGTCAGTTTCTTACACGCACTCAAAGCAATCTGGAAAACATAAATATTAAAGAATTGTTTTATACTTTTAATAATTTTGGTCAGAAATTCATTACTGACAAACATATAAACGGAATGCTTACAGGAGAAATTAGTTTTTCATCCCAATGGACTAATAGTTTACAAATAATAAAAAAGAATATTCTTGCTGAAAGTTCGGTGAAAATTACTGACGGAGAATTGATCGAATTTGAGCCCATGCTTGGGCTTGCACGTTATATAAACGTTTCGGAATTGAAACACATACATTTTTCTGAACTTGTTAATCGTATAATTATCCGTGATGAAAAAATTACAATCCCGCAAATGGATATACATTCATCTGCATTTAATATTTCTCTTTCAGGAACTCACTATTTTAATAATCATTTTTCATACAAAACAAAAGTTTTATTGTCAGAAGTGCTGGCAGGCAAAACAAAAAGAATAAAGCCCGTGACAGAAGAATTTGGAGAAATTAAGGATGACGAATTTGGTAAAACAAGCCTCTATCTCTCTATTTATGGAAATACAGGCGATTATAAGGTATCATATGACACAAAAACTGCAATGCTGGAAGTAAAAAAGGATCTAAATAATGAAAAGAAGGAGTTAAAGAAAATTCTCAACCAGGAATTAGGCCTGTTTCGTAAAGACACCTCTAATTATTCTTCAGATAATCTTTCTAATAAAAACAAATTCAAAATAATATGGGATGAATCGCAAAAGGATTCATCGAAAATTGATACAATCCCAAAATCATCTTTCAGGATTCTGTGGGAAGAAAATGACACTACTGAAATAAATTAATTATGAATATCTATACTCGCAAAATAAGATGGAAATTTATTCTTATTCTGTCAGCTGTTCTGATAGCTCTGGGGTCGTTATTTTATACAAATAAACTTGTCAGTCAACTTAAACAGGAGGAAAAGAACAAAGTTGAATTATGGGCAAAAGCAACTGAACAACTTATTGATCTTGATATTACAGAAACCGATTTTGGATTTCTTTTTGAAGTAATTGAAAATAATAATACCGTACCTGTCATTCTTGTTAATTCGGATAATGAAATTATTTCAACACGAAATCTGGATCCTGCAAAAGAAAATAATCATGATTACCTGGCAAGGAAATTGAAAAAAATGAAAAAACAAAATGAGGCTATTGAATTTTCAATTGGTAATAACAGCAATAATTTTATTTATTACAAAGATTCAATTCTGTTGTCAAAACTTGAACTTTTCCCGTTCGTCCAACTCGGAGTTATCATCCTGTTTATCCTTATTTCATATTTTGCATTCAGCGCATCACGTAAAGCTGAACAAAACCAGGTTTGGCTTGGTCTCTCTAAAGAAACGGCGCATCAACTTGGTACGCCAACTTCTTCACTTGCTGCATTGGCAGAACTTCTAAGGATGAAGGATCTTGATGAAAAAATATTGAAAGAATTTGAGAAAGATGTTACACGTCTCGAAAAAATTACTGAAAGATTTTCAAAGATTGGATCCAAACCCTCCCTAAAAACTATAAACTTATTTAATGTAATAATGCGTGCTGTAAAGTATATTAAATCCCGGACATCAGAGAATATGAGATTTAATGTTAGTTTTTCTGAAAAGGACGAGCTCAACCTGCCACTGAATGCTGCTTTATTTGAATGGGTTATTGAAAACCTTTGTAAAAATGCCATTGATGCAATGAATGGGAAGGGCATTATTAATATTAATGTTCAGGACAACGTCCAGGTAGCATATCTGGACATCTCTGATACCGGACGAGGCATGAACAAATCAAAGTTTAAGGCTATTTTTAAACCCGGATACACAACCAAGGAAAGAGGTTGGGGACTTGGCTTGTCTTTATCAAAACGCATTGTTGAAATGTATCATGGGGGGAAAATATTTGTCAACTATTCAGAAATTAATAAAGGAACCACTGTTCGTATTGTGCTGAAAAAGTGATATATTTTCGCCTATTTCATCCATCTTCATGTTATCCTTAAATTTGCTCCATAACTATCTTTTTCGAATTTTTAAAACATAATAAATGAGTATAAAAAAGATAGAACGAAATGATATAAATATAACGGCTCCGTTGGGTTCATTCGAGTCGCTTATTGCAGCTATCCGGGGAGGAGCCGATTCAATATACTTTGGGATTGAACAATTAAATATGAGAGCCAGGTCTTCACACAACTTTACAATGGATGATATGTCAAAAATTACATCCATTTGTAAAGAACATGATATAAAAACATATCTGACGATAAATACTATTATGTACGATAAGGATCTGGGCTTTATGAAAAGTGTTGTCCGAAAAGCTAAAGAGCAAAAAATTGATGCAATTATTGCTTCCGATCAATCAGTTATTCAATATGCACGTTCTGTTGATATGCCCATTCATATTTCAACCCAACTCAGTATCAGTAACATTGAAACAATTAAATTCTATTCAGTATTTGCAGATGTAATGGTGCTTGCCAGGGAATTAGATCTGGAACAGGTTTCTGCCATTACCAAAACCATCAGGGAAGAAAATATTAAAGGACCAGGTGGAAATCTGGTTGCAATTGAATTATTTGCTCATGGTGCACTGTGTATGGCTATCTCCGGTAAATGTTATTTGAGTCTTCACGAACAGAATTATTCAGCAAACCGGGGAGAATGTATGCAAACCTGTAGAAAACCTTACCTGGTTACCGAAAAAGAATCGGGATATGAACTGGAAATTGACAATGAGTATATAATGTCACCAAAAGATTTGTGTACAATCAATTTCATTAACAAAATACTGGATGCCGGTGTTAAAGTACTTAAAATTGAAGGTCGGGCAAGACCTCCTGAATATGTTTATACAGTTACCAAATGTTATGATGAGGCAGTAAAGGCATATATTAACGGCAGTTACGGAGAAGGGAAAATAAAAAACTGGGAACAAAAACTTTCTTCTGTTTTTAACCGTGGCTTCTGGGATGGATATTTCCTTGGACAAAAACTTGGTGAATGGAGCCACCGTTATGGATCCAGAGCAACAAAAAGAAAAATTTATATTGGAAAAGCAATTAACTACTTCACAAAAATAAAAGTTGCAGAATTTAAGATTGAGACAGAAACTCTTAAAGTTGGAGATGATATTTTAATTACCGGACCAACAACCGGTGTTGTTTATTCGCATATAAAGGAGATACGAGTTGACAGAAAATCGGTTAATGAAGCAAGCAAGGGAGAACATTTCTCAATAGCAATAGATGACCAGATAAGGCGGTCTGACAAATTATTTAAAGTAGTTGATGCCAAAGAAGTGAAACAACAGTAACCCCCCCTTTTTTTAGCAGGTAATTTCAGGATTTGTAACTAATCAGTCGGCAGTCTACAATCGGCAGTTGACTTAAAAATGCAAAGTATAATGAGATTAGACATTTTAGGCATTCCAAACTTTTTATGCTGAGCGCAGTCGAAGCGAAGACACTGAATAGTTACCATGCTTTTTTGTTTGTGATATCAATAATCTTCCGTGCTGTAATAGCTGACGAATTATCTTCTGCCCTGATGTGTCCGGCTATTCGTTTTTTCTTTTTATCAAGACTGAAATTATATGCTTTATCATAATAGGATAAACTGATATCAATAGCTTCTTTAAATTTCTTTTCATGAATTGATTTTATACAGTTCTTTGTTTTTAAGCCACCAAGTCGTTTTTGTATTTTCATAATTGATTGCTCAAGCTGTTTGGGATCAAACAAGGCGTATTCCTTCATCAATCTATTTACTCTTAATTCTTTTGTCATTTCAACAATAATTACCGGTGCTTTATTCATCTTTTCGTATAACTCATCAGGAATTGATACAGAACCAATATTCTTGCTTTCATCTTCTATCCAAACGGTTTTATTTGGATCAAGATCTTTCCAAACATCAAACAGGTCATTAGTAAATTGTTCGGTTGTTGGTTGAATTCCCTGCCCCAGAGCACCAAAAGCAGAGCCTTTATGATTAGCAAGACATTCCAGTTCTATTATTTGTTGTCCCAGCTTTTCCATTTCATAAAGTATTTCGGTCTTCCCGGATCCTGTCATGCCACCAAGAATAACCATTTTTTGGTTTTCCGACAATTTTTTACGAATATATTGCCTGTATGCCCGATATCCGCCGGTTAAAATATAAGTTTTCAGGTCTGCCACAGAAAAAAGCCAGGCCATATTCTCACTTCTCATACCTCCCCTCCAGCAATGTATCAGGATTTCATTTTTGCCTGCAATTTTTTTAGCATGTTTAATCAGCGAAACAAGCTTTGTGCCCACAAATTCCAATCCGGCATAAACAGCTGCCTCCCGGCTTACCTGTTTATATTTTTTGCCTACTTCACTTCTCTCTGTATCATTAAAAAGAGGTATATTATGAGCACCCGGAATATGCCCTTTATCATATTCGCCCGGAGAACGAACATCAATAACGGGCAATTTAACTGACATATCCAAAAATTCACTGATCCCTACCCTGGTAAGCATAACATAACTTGATAAAAAAATAAAGTTCTTTAAGGATAATGCAGAGTTATTTTGGAACATTTTCCTGAAACCCGGGTTTCCCGAACTATTGTTCAGATAATTCACAAAAGGATTGAATTTTTCTTTTTGTACCCGCTAACTAAGTATAAAGTAAAAGGATTTGTTAAATTTTTATTGCTCATTCTCGTGGTATGGCTTCCTTATTTCTCTTTGTCGACTTTAAACCATTTTATCATTATCTTTTTAAGCTCGTCACTTTTAATAGGCTTTCCAATAAATTCATTAATGCCTGCGTCATACGCGCTTTTTTTGGTTTTGTTTCCCAAATCAGCCGTAAGAGCTATTATAGGCAATTTATAGCCCTTTGCTCTTATTTCCCGGGTGGCTTCCAGACCGTCCATTTCCGGCATCATGATATCCATAAATACAATATCATATTTCTTTTTATTGATCGTTTTTATTGCCTCTTTACCATTAGAAACGATATCAATTTCGTATCCCAGATTTTTAAATAATACTTTAACAACCTTTTGGTTAATTATATTATCTTCAGCAATAAGAATATTCAATCCTTCTTTAATTTCCTCAACAATTTGAGGTTCTTTTTCCAAAGGCTGAATTTGCGGAAAGTTATTTATAATTATATCGAATATTTCGGATGACTGGAAAGGTTCTATCAGATAATAGTCAACTCCCAGCTTTTTAGCTTTTATAAGATTCCCTTTATGATCGTTCGAACTTATGATTATTACCAGAAAATAATCCATTAACTCGTATTGGTTCATCTTCCTGGCAACTTCAAACCCGTCAAAAACAGGGCTGTCTATAATAAAAATCAGTTTATAGCCATTAACAGTATCTTTAGCATTGGTTTTAATCTGATTAATTGTCCTTGTCTCATTATAAGAAGTATAATATGAAGAAACTTCAAAATTATGAAGTATCTCCGTGAGGTGATTATGTGCATCAGATTGTTTGCTGATTACCAAAGCTTTTACCTTGCTATCCCTGGAGCTTTCATCCTGTTGAAATTCTTTAGGTTGCCTTTCATTAGAAAAGAACTTAACTGTAAAAGAGAATCTCGCACCGGGGAATTTCGGGTCAGTATATATTCCAGAGGGACTTTCAGCACTAATTTCTCCTCCCATTAATTCAATTAGTTGCTTAGATATAGTTATACCTATACCAGCCCCTTCGTATTTCCGGGTATTAGAACTATCAACCTGATTGAATGAATCAAATATTTTCCCTATCTTTTTCGTGGGTATTCCAATGCCGGTGTCTTCAATATTAAAATTGATTTTTAATTTATTGTGTATTTTATCCTCAAGCAATACTTTAATAAGTATTTTGCCTTTGGAAGTAAATTTTATAGCATTGTCAACGAGGTTAGATAATACTTGTCTTAAACGGAAAGGATCTCCAATAAGATTATCCGGTACTTCTTCATCTATATCTAAAACCATTTCCAGTCCTTTTCTATTTGCTTTAGGAAACATAGGATCAAGAGCCAGGTGCATTTCTTTTCTAAGCCGGAAAGGTATTTCTTCAATAATAATTTTATCAGCTTCCATTTTCGAGAAGTCAAGAAGGTCGTTGATCAAAGAGTGCAGCAAGCCGGCAGATTTGGTTATAATTTTGACAATTTCCGCATGTTCTTTCTTAAGCTTTTGTTTACTCAAAGAATCTGACATCCCTACAATTCCATTGAGAGGAGTTCTGATCTCATGGCTCATCTTTGCCAAAAACTCTGCTTTCGCCTGATTAGTCCTTATTTCTTGTTTTCTGGCTCTTTCAAGCGGAGAAACATCAAAACAAGCCTGAAGAATAAGATCTTCACCTTCAATTTTTACCGGGATATCTTCCCGGTAAATCACAATGTTTTTATCATTATAAGTATAAAAGAAGGATATATCCAATGCTGATCCGAAATTATCCCGGTCAAGAAAACTCTCTCCAACAATAAATCGTTCTGAGATATCTTTACCAATTAAATCTTTTTCGTTTTCAAGAGTAAACATCTCTTTGGCTTTCTTGTTAATTCTTCTAATTTTTTTATCCTTCCCAATAACCAGAATACCAAGCGGCAATAGTTCAATTATCTGTTTTAAAGATTGTTCAGATTCCTGTACAAGCTGTTTATCTGATTTTATCTTTCGAATAAAAAACATAAAAATGAAAACAATAAGAAAAATGAGAACTATTGTAAGCAAACTCAGAATTGAGAAATTCTTGACAATGACTTTAAAAATATAATCGGTTTTCAAAGAGAAAACTACCCCAAACTCTTTATTTAGTATCCTGGTAGGGTAGAAAGCGGAAATAACATCAACTGAATTTCCATTGAAATTTATTTCGTGTCTCAACGCTCCCTGCAACCCTTCACCTAATTCATCTACTATCTCGGTAAGCTGGCTCACTTCATAATTTTGTTTTACGAGGTTATTTAGCACTACTTTCCCCTCTTCGCTGATGAGCCATTGCCATTGAACGTTTTCAAGATATGATTTTTCGAAAATCTTTTCAATAAACTTGAGATAGTTAATACATACTACAAAATTTCCTGCAACCCTGTTATTTTTAAATATTGGCATAATCAACATGTATTTGTCGTTATGCTTTACTGTCTTTTCGCGCAAATATATTTTTTTCTGTGTCTGAGCAACAAATTCATCCCGGATAAAATCTCCTTTAATACCCTTATAATCGTAAAATACATTAAACTTGTTGTCATAAACTTCTATTCCTGTAATCAGATATTTATATTTTTCATAAAACAATTCAATATTTTGTATTGTTCGGGATTTTATTTCTTCATTTTCGAAGAATCGCGAAATATCATCGGAGAACAGGATTTTATTCAAATCGCTTGAAAATTCAAATCCGGTTTGTTCTATTTCGTAACCACATAACTGTGTTTGTTTTAATAGAAAATTCTCCTGGAACTCAACCTGCTGATTGAATATTTTTGAATAATAATAAAGATTTATAACTACAAGTATTGCAATTATTCCAAATACCGAAAAGTATATCTTTTTCATGCCCCTTTTTAAACTTGTTCAATTCCAAGATACCGCGCAGTACTTAACTCATCTAATTAGAGCCCGTCAATAAAAGCCGAAAGTAAAAATAAATAGTAAAAATCACAAATGACAAGCATCAAAATACAAATAAATCTCAATGATCTAAATCACAATATTCAAAGCCGTTTCGGTCACCCGCCTGCCCAAAGCACCTTTGGTACGACGGGTACGTTTGGTAATTGATATTTGGAATTTATTTGATATTTGTTTTTTGCTATTTGGTGCTTTAATTCAAAACCTGTTTAACTTTATGGACAGATACTAATTAACCTTTTTTCTATTGTTCAAATATAAAAAAATCATTTGAATATTAATTAACCGCGGTACTTCTTTCCTTTATCGTCAAGAATCCTTAAATAATTCCGGTATCTCGTTTCACTTATCAATCCTTTTTTCAACGATTTTTTTACTGCACAATTCGTTTCGTGTGTGTGGCTGCAATTATTATATTCGCAATTCTTTGAAGCCTTGAATATTTCCGGGAAATAATGGTAAATTTCCTCCCTTTCAAAATCCACCAGACCGAATCCCTTTATTCCTGGTGTATCAATAACCGATCCGCCAAAATTAAGAAAGTGCATTTCGGCAAAAGTGGTAGTGTGTTTACCTGTTTTATGTGATTTTGAAATATTTTCGGTTCTAAGGTTCAAATTGGAATCAATAGCATTCAAGATAGTGGATTTCCCTACTCCTGATTGTCCGGCTATAAGACTGATTTTGTCTTTCAACAGATATTTGATTTTTTCTAAATTTTTCCTTTCTACTGCTGAGATTTTTATGCTTTTATATCCGGCTCCTTCATAAACAGATTTAACCTTTTGTAATTCTTTTATTTTTTTCTCATCATAAAGGTCTGTTTTATTGAAAATTAAAATTGAGGGAATACTATATGCTTCTGCTGTAACAAGAAAGCGATCTATAAACTCTGTCGATATATTTGGAAAAACAAGGGTTACAACTAATAATGCCTGGTCAATATTCGCAGCAATTATCTGGGTTTCTTTTGATAAATTAGGTGATTTCCGGATAATGTAATTTTTTCGTGGATCAATTTCTTTGATAATCCCATGTTCTCCATCAATTATTAAATGGACATAGTCTCCTACTGCTACAGGGTTTGTATTACGTATACCCCTGGTTCTGAAACTGCCTCTTATTCTACAGTTTATCACTGATCCATCTTGTTTTCTTACAGTGAACCAGCTTCCTGTTGATTTAATTACAAGACCTGTTTCCAAAATAATTTGTTTTTACAAAAATAAACGAAAAAACACTTTCCGAAGTTAGTAAATACTGTTCATTAATAACCCCCTGATAATCAAATTAAACATTATGTGACCAGCAAATTTCTGTTTCCCATAAAAAATAATCCCCTGATGATACCAGGGGATTAAGTTATTTTGGTTCCCTTTACAAATCCGCTTTCCAGCTTCAACGCCTTGATATATTAATTTATTTTAACCGGAAAGCAGAATTGCCGGGTATATTGCCTCAATCCAGCAACTATTACTTTAATTAATGACCGTTAATTATTCAAAAAGCTGCATGATATATAAAAAACATAGCTTTGTTAAAATTTAACTTAAGCTGCAGGTCCTGGTTACTGGTTGCTTGTTACTGGTTGCACGGTGTAAGTTCCTCAATCTTTTTCTTCATTCTTCCCTCTTTACTTTTGACTTTTGACTTTTGACTTGATACTGGTTGCTGGTTTGCTTTTAATACAATTATATTTTTTTTGTTCAAATATTAATTTTTACTTTTGCAGACAAATTTTTTGTGGGTTATGGTGAAAGATGACGGGAAATATATTAATAATTAACTGATATGGCACATCCAAAAAGGAAAACATCAAAACAAAGAAGGGATAAAAGAAGGACTCATTACAAAACTACTGCGCCTACAATTGCAACTTGCTCTAATTGCGGAGCAACAGTCAGGTACCATAGAGTTTGTCCGGAATGTGGTTATTACAAAGGCAAACTTGCCATAGAAAAGACAGTAAGTGCATAGAGCTTTGTTATCTGAATAATAACTTAATTAGGTTACATTTATGAGAATTGGTCTCGATGTTATGGGAGGGGATTTTGCTCCCGAATCCGCAGTTCTGGGAGCTCTGGAAGCCGTCAAAGAATTGCCGGACGATATAAAACTGGTGATAATTGGCAACAGGGAAAGAATTTTACCTATTCTTGACCGGGAAAATGCTGATTACAACCAGTTTGAAATTGTAAATGCAGCTGAGATAATTGAAATGGGAGACCATCCGGCAAAATCTTTTGCCAAAAAACCAAACTCAAGCATCGCTATTGGTTTTAATCTGTTACGAAATGGTAAAATTGACGGTTTTGCCAGCGCAGGCAATACAGGAGCAATGCTTATCGGTGTTCATTATACAATCAGATCTATTCCGGGAGTTATCAGGCCAGCAATAACTTCACCAATCCCAACTGTAGATGGAAAACCAACTATTTTACTTGACGTAGGTGTAAATCCTGATTGCCGTCCGGATGTATTATATCAGTATGGTATTTTAGGATCATACTATGCCAAATATGTATGGAATATTAAAAATCCAAGGGTTGGTTTGCTTAATATAGGTTCTGAAGAAACAAAAGGAAATCTTGTAGTAAGATCCACTTATGAACTAATGAAAGATACTAATGATTTTAATTTCATAGGGAACATAGAAGGGAATGATTTTTTCAAAAGCGATAAGGCAGATGTGATAGTTTGTGATGGATTTGTAGGCAATGTGGTACTGAAAGAGGCCGAAGCATTTTATTCAATGATAATAAAAAGAGGGATTAAAGATAAATTCTTCGAGAAGTTCAATTTTGTTAATTACGGAGGAACTCCTATCCTTGGTATTAATGCTGATGTAATAATAGGACACGGCATTTCTAATTCTGTAGCCATAAAAAACATGATTTTACATACAAAAGGGGTGATCGAAGCTAAACTAACTAAAAAATTCAAAAAAGTATTTAAATAATGAAAAAGATCAGAGCAGCTATAACCGGTATCAACGGATGGGTCCCCGAGTACCGACTTAACAATGATGAATTAGCAACTATGATTGATACCACTGATGAATGGATAATGCAGAGAATTGGGATAAAAGAACGCCGGATTCTGAAAGGAGAAGGTCTTGGGTCATCTCACATGGGAGCAAATGCAGTAAAAGGGTTGCTTGAAAAAACAGGGATTTCTCCTGACGAGATTGATCTTCTTATAAATGCCACGGTAACTCCTGATATGTTATTTCCGGCTACTGCAAACATTATTAGTGATAAGGTTGGAATAAAAAAAGCTTTTAGTTTTGACATTAATGCGGCATGTTCAGGATTCTTGTTTACTCTTGAAGTGGGAAATAAATTTATTGAATCAGGACAATATAAAAAAGTGATCATTATTGGATCAGATAAAATGTCTGCAATTACCGATTATACCGACCGAACCACGTGTCCGTTATTTGGTGATGCGGCGGCGGCCGTATTGCTTGAACCAACAAATGAAGATGTTGGAATCATTGATCATATGTTTCGTGTAGACGGTTTTGGACGCCACCATCTTTTCCAGAAAGCCGGTGGTTCGGTAAGGCCTCCAACACACGAGACAATTGATGCACGTGAGCATTTTATTCATCAGGATGGAAAGACCGTTTTTAAGTTTGCCGTTTCGAATATGGCAGATTATTCTGTGAAAATGATGACGAAACATAATATCAAACCAGAAGAACTCGCATGGCTTGTTCCACACCAGGCTAATATGAGAATTATTGAAGCAACTGCTAAACGAATGGGAATAAAGAAAGAACAGGTGATGATAAACATTCAGAGATACGGAAACACTACCACCGCTACAATACCTCTCTGCTTATGGGAATGGGAAAACAAATTAAATAAAGGGGATAATATCATTCTGGCAGCTTTTGGTGGTGGTTTTACATGGGGATCGATGTATATTAAATGGGCCTATAACGGTAAAGGCTAAGAGCCGAGAGCGGAGGGCTGATAGCTGAGAGCTAACGATTAAAAAACCAGTAACCAGTTACAAGTAACTTTGAAACTTAAATCCTGATGTTTCATCATCCTTTTATGTTTCAAATAAATGAATTTGTTATATTTGCTTTCTGTTTTTACCAGTTTTTGATAATATATTAAATTAGATAACGATGGGGAAGAATAATGAATCGGAAAACAATGCCATTAATTTGCTTGGTATTGGTACAGAAATTACCGGAGATATTAATTCAAACGGAGACATCCGGATTGACGGAACACTTATTGGAAACATTATAACAAAAGGCAAAGTTGTAATTGGACAAACGGGAAAAGTTAAAGGAGAAATAAAATGTAAAAACTCCGATGTTTCAGGAAGTATTGAAGGCAAAATTGTTGTTTCACAACTTCTTTCACTTAAAGTATCTGCAAATATTAACGGAGATATTCAAACCAATAAACTTTCAATTGAACCAGGATCAAAGTTCACCGGTAATTGTAATATGAGTGATGAAAGACCAATCTACCAGACAGATGAAGGAAAAACTACAGAAATCAAATCAGAAAAAACCACAGAACCAGTTAAATAAATATGTCAGGTATTCTTCTCTGGCTTTTCAAATGCTGGCAATTATTCTGATTGGAGTCTTTGGTGGTATGAAATTAGACCAAATAATCAGATGGGAATTTCCTGTTTTTACAGTTGTTTTATCAATCCTGGGTGTCTTTGGATCTATGTTCTTTGTTGTAAAAGATTTGCTTAAGCCGCCCAAGTAACTTATACTGTATGAATAATCATCTGAAAAAATTCATTGTCAGAGGGATAATAATTTCCCTGGTTCTTTCTATAGCCGGGTTTTTCCTGTTTATAACAATCCTGAAAGAATATTTTAGTTTTTCTTTTCCGGTATTACTTTTGGTAATATTTCTTATTAATGTTTTGTTCCATCGTTATCTTATTCGCTCTGCCGGGGGAAGTAAAAGAAAGTTCCCTATTAAATTTCTGAGTGCTACAGGAATCAAAATGGGTCTTTACCTGATTTTAATCATTTTATTTGTTGTTTTTGACAGAGAAAATGCTGTTCCCTTCTTGTTTGTTTTCATGATTATATATGTCATTTTCACCATCTTTGAGGTTATCTCCGTTCTCGATTATCTTAAAATTACAAGAGACAAATAAAGAAGTTTTAAAGTAGGTGTTTCAAATTTATTTTCTTTATTTTTGTTAATAATAATTACTTTGTGTATGCATAAGAATTTCCGGAAAATTGATTTGATATTTATTATTCTTTCGGCTTTTGTTCTGATCCCCAATGGGTTTGCTTTTGAAAACAGGGATGAAAACGAAAAAGAGAATTCCGTTAAAACAGAACATGAAAAAGAGAAATTTGATCCCGGAAATTTTATTTTTGATCATGTTTCCGATTCTTACGAATGGCATATTCTTAGTGTTAAGGATTTCCATGTCACCATTCCCCTCCCTGTAATTGTATATAGTAAAGTGTCGGGGTTGCATTCTTTCTGGTCCAGTAAATTACACCACGGACATAGCGAATATAAAGGTTTTTGCATATCTCAAACTGAATCTGATGAAGGAAAGATTGTCGAAATTATGGAGGACGGAACAGAGGTAAAGCCTTTGGATTTTTCTATCTCAAAAAATGTTTTTGCCGTTTTCATAAGTATGGGGTTTTTATTTTGGATTTTTATTTCTATTGCCCGAAAATATGAAAATAAAAAAGCACCCAGTGGTTTCCAAAATGTTATGGAACCCTTAATCCTTTTTATCAGGGATAGCGTTGCTAAACCCGTAATCGGAGAAGGAAAATATGAGAAATATATGCCTTTTCTTCTTACTGTTTTTTTCTTTATACTCATTAATAACTTGTTAGGACTGGTGCCTGTTCCCCCAGGTGGGGCTAATGTAACCGGAAATCTTGCTGTTACGGGAGTTTTAGCTCTTTTTACCCTGTTAGTTACTACAATAACCGGAAATAAATATTACTGGCAGGATATTTATAATGCCCCCGGAGTCCCGTTATGGATGAAAATACCAATCCCTCTTATGCCGATTATTGAAATTTTGGGGTTGTTTATAAAACCTTTTGTGCTTATGATTCGACTCTTTGCTAATATAGCAGCGGGACACATCATCGTTATGGGATTTTTTAGCTTGATATTCATTTTCGGCGATATCATCCCTTATCTGGGGTATGCCGTTTCTCCTATAACTCTTGTTTTTACTGTCTTTATGTCAATTATTGAAATTTTAGTTTCGTTTGTACAAGCATATGTTTTCACATTGTTGTCAGCCATTTATTTTGGAATGGCTACAGCTGAACATCATTAATAATTAATTAAAACCTTTAATGTTATGTTAACTTTATCTGTATTATTACAAGTTGCTACAGGTGCTGCAATAGGAAAATTGAGTGCTGGTTTTGGTGCCGCCTTTGCTGCTATGGCAGCTTCTTACGGGATTGGACGTATTGGTAGTAGTGCTATGGAAGCTATTGCCCGTCAGCCGGAAGCAGGAGCCGACATTCGTTCAAACATGATCGTTTCCGCAGCCCTTATTGAGGGTGTGTCCTTCTTTGCCGTAGTTGTTTGTATGTTGATTTTGTTCTTCTAAAGAACATTCTGGTTTTTGCAACATAGCGGTTGGCTTGTTGCAAAAACCCTTTTTTGTTTATTAACCTCCTGTAAATTTATTTGTTATGGAACTTATTACTCCGGGTTTAGGCCTTGTTTTTTGGATGGTTTTATCCTTTTCAATGTTACTTTATATACTCAAAAAATTTGCATGGAAACCAATCCTTAAAGCACTTAAGGAAAGAGAAAACACTATTGATACAGCGCTTAAGTCAGCCGACAAAGCAAGAGAGAAAATGGAACAACTGAAGGCAGACAATGAAAAGACTATTAAAGAAGCTAAAAATATAAGGGATAGTTTATTAAAGGAGGCCCGCCAGGTTAAAGACAAAATAATCGTCGAAGCAAAGCAAAAAGCAAATTCGGAGGCAACTAAAATAATAGCAGATGCAAAGAGAAAAATTGAAAACGAAAAAGAGGCAGCGCTTGACGAAATAAAAAATCAGGTTGCTGGTTTTTCTGTCGAAATTGCTGAAAAAATCCTGAAAAAGAAACTTGAAAAAACAAAAGACCAGAAAGACCTTATTAACAAACTTATTGATGAAATTAAAATAAATTAACCCTGCTATTTAAAACCAGGTAACTAATCAGTCGGCAGTCCACAATCGGCAGTCGGCAAAAAAGTAAATAACAATCAAACAATTAACACACAATAGCAACCACTTAATCACATTCCCGATAAATCGGGACTGAAAAGTATAAATAGCTCAGTCTTCAGATTGCCGACTGTCGACTGAAGATTGCCGACTTTAAAATGTAAAGTATAATGAGATTAGCCATTTTTGGCATTACAAACTTAAGACACTGAATAGTTACAAAAGCAGATTTGTTGTTATGAATTTAAGCAAAATTTCAGTAAGATATTCGAAAGCATTGTTTCTTGCTTCACAGCAAAAGAATGTTTTAGAAAGAGTTAATGATGATATGCTGCTGTTGTATAATACCTGTTTAGAAATTGAAGAATTTAATAAGCTGCTTGAGAATCCTATTGTTTCTTTATCATCAAAAAGAAAAATAATAGAAACTGTTTTTTCCGGTAAGGTGCATGAAGTTACTCTCTCTTTTCTCTATCTAATTTTGAAAAATAACAGGGAAGTATTTCTTGAAAATATTACAAGGGTATTCCTTGATCTCTACCGTAAGAAAATGGGATTTGTTTCGGTATCATTGACTACTGCAATCAGTATCGATGATAATCTCAGAAAAAAAATTGTTGAAATGATCAATACAGCATATAAAGCAAATGTTGAAATGACTGAATCTGTTAATAAAAACATCCTGGGTGGTTTTAAGCTTCAGATTGAAGATAAATTATTGGATGCAAGTGTTTCAACATCACTAAATAAATTTAAGAGGGAATTAATTAAAAAAGGAAGCTAAAAATATTCATAGGCAACCCTTTATTCTGCCTTAATAAATTTCGAATATGATAAATATTAAACCGTCAGAAGTTTCTGAAATTCTGAAAAAACAATTAGAAGGAATTACAACCGAAGTTGAACTTGAAGAAGTTGGTACCGTTCTTCAGATTGGAGATGGTATTGCTCGTGTTTACGGACTCTCAAATGTTCAGTCTAACGAATTGGTTGAATTCGAAAATGGTGTTGAAGGCATTGTACTTAATCTTGAAGAAGATAACGTAGGTGTTGTAGTATTAGGACCAACCGAGGGAATTAAGGAGGGCGACAAAGTTAAAAGGACAAAACTGATATCTTCAATCATGGTAGGAGAACCCCTGCTTGGACGTGTTATAAACATTATTGGTGAACCCCTGGACGGCAAGGGTCCAATTATCGGGGATCTTTATGAAATGCCTCTTGACCGAAAAGCACCGGGAGTGATTTTTCGACAGCCGGTAAACGAGCCTCTGCAAACGGGCATCAAAGCAATCGATTCCATGATTCCAATAGGCAGGGGACAGCGGGAGCTGATTATTGGCGACCGGAAAACAGGTAAAACATCAATCGCTATTGATACTATCATTAATCAAAAGGAAAATTATGATAAAGGAGAACCTGTTTATTGTATTTATGTATCTATTGGACAAAAAGGCTCAACAGTAGCTAATATCGCTAAGGCGCTGGAAGAACAGGATGCACTGAAATATACAGTTATTGTCATGGCAACTGCTGCAGATCCGGCTCCGGCACAATTCTATGCTCCTTTTGCCGGTGCAGCCATTGGTGAATATTTCAGGGATACCGGTCGGGCTGCTCTAATAATTTATGATGACCTTTCAAAACAGGCAGTCTCTTATCGTGAAGTTTCTCTTCTGCTTAGAAGACCACCAGGCAGAGAAGCTTATCCCGGTGACGTGTTTTATCTTCACTCCCGACTTCTTGAAAGAGCTGCAAAAATCATTGAATCGGACGATGTGGCGAAAAAAATGAACGATATTCCTGAATCAATAAAAAATAAAATTACAGGAGGTGGATCGCTTACTGCTCTTCCTATAATTGAAACACAGGCAGGTGATGTTGCCGCTTATATCCCAACCAATGTAATATCTATTACAGATGGCCAGATTTTTCTGGAGCCCGATTTGTTTAACTCGGGAATAAGACCTGCTATTAATGTAGGGATTTCTGTATCACGTGTTGGAGGAAATGCCCAGATTAAATCGATGAAAAAAGTTGCCGGAACACTAAAGCTTGATCAGGCACAATACAGGGAATTAGAATCGTTCGCGAAATTCGGTTCCGATCTCGATGCTTCAACAATGGCTGCTATCAATAAGGGGGAAAAGAATGTTGAGATACTTAAACAAGGCCTCTATTCACCGGTGCCGGTTGAAAAACAAATTGCAATAATTTATTGCGGTACAAAAGGTTTGCTTAAAAGTGTGCCGGTCGAAAATGTAAAAGAATTTGAAAACGAATTCCTCGAATTTCTTGAAGTAAAACATTCAAAAGATGTTCTTAACCCCCTTAAAGAGGGGAAATTAACCGATCAAATAACTAATACTCTTGAGGAAGTTGCAAATGAAATAGCTGAAAAGTACAATAAAGGTAATCAAGAAGTACTTAAAGTGAACTAAAGTTAAGAGTGCCTAAAGTTAAGAAGAAAAGAAGTTAAAAGTTTGTAAAGCCGGGGTTTTTATTTCCCGCTTTATGAGCTCTGTTGTTGTTTGAATGAGATAAGAAAAATGGCAAATTTAAAGGATTTACGTACTCGTATAAACTCAGTTAAATCAACCCGGCAGATAACTTCTGCTATGAAAATGGTTGCTGCCGCAAAAATACGTAAAGCCCAGAACAGGATCATTCAGTTAAGACCATATGCTAATAAATTGCACAAACTCATTTCCATACTATACAATAACTCTACAGAGGAAGAAGGTAATAATTACTCAACTTTCAGGGACGAAGAAAAAATATTAATTATCCTGATTACTTCTAACCGGGGACTTTGTGGTTCTTTTAATTCTGTGGCGATTAAAAATGCCATTAACCTGGCTGATAATATATATGAATCACAAATAAACAAAGGAAATGTTCACTTCCTGGCAATAGGTAAAAAGGGGGCTGATTATCTGAAGCGAAAAAAATATAATGTTGTAGATAC
>JAUVHQ010000352.1 GCA_030593185.1 Bacteroidota bacterium | reverse complement strand
GATCTTATCAGGGTTGTTTTTCCGGTGCCGGCAAATCCTTTCAACAGGATAATCTCCTTCTTTCCGGGATCAAGAATAACCTCTGAAAGCATATCCATAACTAATTTCTGTCCTTCTGTCGGAATATGCCCCAGATTTTTTATTAATTCAAAAATTATATGAATTTTTAACATTTCGTTGAATAATATCCTAAAGAGAATTTATTATTAAATATTTATTTATATTTTTGTAGGCAAACATAACCAATTATAAAAGAAAAAATGAGAATCGTAATTAAAATCCTTCTAGGTGTAGCTATCATCATTTTAGGCTACTTAGTGGTCGAAAGCATTATGGAACCCATTCGTTTCAATCAAGAAAAGAAAAAACGTGAAAATGCAACAATTCAGAATCTTAAAGATATCAGGACTGCAGAAGTTGCTTTTAAAGCCAAGTATGCAAAGTATACAGGTAGCTTTGATACATTGATCAATTTCGTGAAATTTGATTCGTTTCCGGTTGTTATGGCTATTGGTAGAATATCGGATAGCTTATGGGATGAGGGTGTAACCGAAAAAGAAGCTATTAAGATGGGTATTATTATCAGGGATACTTCTTATGTAAGTGTACTTGATTCAATATTTTCAGATATTTATCCGATTGATTCTTTGAGATTTATCCCATATAGCGAAGAGGAATTCTTTCTCGATGCTACTAAAATCGAAACTGCATCTAAAGTGAAAGTTAATGTATTTGAGGCTCATGTTCTCAATAATGTCTTGTTGCATGGTTTAAATAAACAGTTAATTATTAACTATAGCGCTGAAAGAGAAAAAATAACCGGTTTCAAAGGGTTAAAGGTTGGCTCTCTGGAAGAAGCCACCAATAATGCCGGAAACTGGGAGTAATTATATCCTGTTTTATTTATGTATGAATTTGCCTTTCTTGACGAAACGCTTGATATAAATACAACTCAATCGTATCATCTGTCCATTCAAGTCAGCTTGAATGGATTTTCTTTTCTAATACTTGATACTGTCAGAAATAAATACGTTGCTTTAAAAAATTATCCTCTGGATAAACAAAAAGGAATTCCGGAAGATCAATTAAAGGACATTTTTAAGAAAGATGAATTTCTGTCCCGGAAATATAAAAGTTCTTCATATTTATTTATCACAGACAAATCCACACTGGTACCTTCACCCCTCTTTAACAAAGAAAAAATTAAGGAATATCTCATGTTTAACCAGCCATTAGAAGAACATGATAAGATATTCTACAATGTAATTAAGAACGCAGGTTTCTATACTGTCTATTCTATCCCGGTAAATATCTGTGAAATACTGGATAAGCAATTTCCTGAAATTAAAAGCTGCCATCAGTCAGTTCCGTTTATTGAACAGATCCTGTTGAAAAATCAACCTGGAGGGTTTGATCATTCTACTTTTATCCATATAACACCTGGTATTTTTGATATAGCAGTGTCACGATCAAAAAAACTGATGCTCTATAACCAATTCCGTTACAGGAATGAAAACGATTTCATCTATTTTGTATTATATATATTTGAACAACTAAAGCTCAATCCTGAAAAAACACTTCTTTTACTCTCCGGAGAGATAACGAAAACATCAAAATACTATGAGTCTGTAAAAAAGTATATCAAATCTATCAGATTTGAAAAGCGTGATAGTCAATTCACATATAGTTATACTTTTAATCAAATCCCCGAACATACTTTCATTCCTCTGCTAAACCTTTACAATTGCGGATAATAAGCGGGAAATACCGGTCGAGAATATTACATCCGCCAAAAGGCATTAAGGCACGTCCTACTACCGATAAAGCCAAAGAAAGTCTGTTCAACATCCTGGTTAATCTTTTCGATTTCGATACTGTCGAAGTTCTTGACCTTTTTGCAGGTACAGGTAGTATTAGTTATGAATTTGCATCAAGGGGTTGTCCCAGTATTCATCTGGTCGAGATTAACAGCAGACACCTTGCTTTTATTGAGAAAATGATTAAAGAGCTGGAATTCAGCCAGATAAAACCTTTCAGAACAAACGTTCTCACTTTTCTTAAGACATGTAGTTATAAGTATGATATTATTTTTGCCGATCCACCCTTTAACCTGAAATGGATAGACTCAATCCCTGAACTTGTTTTAAATTCCGGAATACTTAAAAGCGGAGGGATGATCATTCTCGAACATCCCAGGAATAAAAACTATTCACATCATACAGGATTTAAAGAAGAACGTAAGTATGGAGGAGTGCATTTCAGTATGTTTGAAAATATCACACCCCCGGAAAACAGGAACATTCGCCAATAACAAATTATTTACGCATTCACTCATTCATTTAGCGAATATCCCAAAACAACCTCCTGATATGCCGACCATATATATTCTCCCTTACTTCTTCGGATATAATTTCTGAATATTTTTCCAGCATATCCAGGTATATATCTTCATATTCAGCTGCAATTTTATAAGACAGATGAAGCAGTTGTCTGATGTTAGGGTTGTATTCCGGATGATCGGGAATATGCCGCAATGAATTAACAAATTTCTCTCC
>JAUVHQ010000163.1 GCA_030593185.1 Bacteroidota bacterium | reverse complement strand
ATTTCGTGGTATAATTTTTGATTTATTTCAAATCGGATCATTAACTTAATAATTAAGAAATATGTCACGATACATTTTATTTACCGTTTTACTCGGATTTCTTTTTATTGTTCCTTTGAATGCCCAACAATTTAATGAACTCGAGAGAAAGCTCAATCAGCTTGAACAGAATTCAACAAAAAACAATATCCGGACCGAAGTTACTGATACTTCTTTTAAAAGTAACGCTGTTACATCCTCAGCATGCAGGCTATATTCCGATATTGGAAACTTAAGCTCGGTAATAACAATTATTCCTGTAGATACAAGGATTTTTATTGTGGATATTATGGATGAATATTACTACATTAAAACCGAAGTTAACCAGGGTTTTGTGAGAAAATCCAAAATTAACCCTGATCAGAGTTTTTTTGAAAAACCACCTGAGGTCTTGAATCAACAAGACACTATCACCGGGTTTTCCAACAAATTAGAATATTTACGTTATACTTACGGTTGGGAGACAGCTCAAAAAATATTTGATCATAAGATATGGCGAAACATGACCACAAATATGGTTGAAGACAGTTGGGGTCGTCCCGACAAAATTAACCGGTTAATAAAATCCGGACAGGTTAAGGAAAAATGGTTTTACCCATCAACTTACCTGATCTTTATGAATGATAGATTAATAGACTGGGGACCGGTAGAATAAATTATGACACCACAAAAGAAAAGTAAGTAGTAAAAAGTAGGTAGTAAGGAGGAAGAGAGTTAAAATCCTATAAATATCAGATATTACACAAATACATTCCTTAATTATTCCAGGCTTTTAGGGATAGCTGTTTCTCTGACAGGTTTTCTACCAATCGGTTTGACCGGTTTGATAATCTCAGAGTTTAATTTGTCTTCTATATCATTTTAAAAATCCCTCTGCTATTTCGTTGACCGGTCATTTGACTGGGAACAATTCATTGGTCTGGTCCCGTGGTATGAGTTCAGCCTTAAAAGGCTCTTCTAAGGAGAACAGGAAAGTATACCGAGATTTCGAAAAGAAATTGATTATCTGATCATTTACTATACAAATGTTCCGGCTTTGACCACTTCAGGTGAAACGAAATCTTTGTATTGTTTGAAATTCTCCCTGAACATTCCGGCCAGTTCTTTTGCCTTTTCATCATAATCCGCTTTATTTTTCCAGGTATTTCTGGGACTCAGTATCTCTGATGGCACACCCGGACAAGATTTGGGAATATGAAGTCCAAAGACAGGGTCGGTTTCAAATTCAACATCATTAAGTTTCCCTTCCAAAGCACTGTTTAACATTGCACGTGTATGTTGAATAGACATCCGGTTACCGACTCCGTATGAGCCTCCTGTCCAGCCCGTATTCACTAACCATGTAGTCACATTGTACTTTTGAAGCTTTTCGCCCAATAATTTTGCATAAACGCTGGGATGCTGAGGCATAAACGGCGCTCCGAAACAAGTGCTGAAAGTAGCCTGTGGCTCAGTGATGCCTCGTTCGGTTCCGGCAACTTTTGCGGTGTAACCAAGCAGAAAGTGGTACATAGCCTGTTCGGGTGTTAATTTGGAGAGGGGTGGTAACACTCCGAAAGCATCGGCAGTAAGAAAAATAACATTTTTGGGATGCTCACCTTTCCCTTCAGGAACAATATTATCTAAATGTGTGATCGGATAGGAAGCCCTTGTATTTTCCGTAAAAGAACTGTCGTCCAGGTCGGGCTTACGCGAATATGAATCAATAGATACGTTTTCAAGTATAGTTCCGAAACGACGTGTGGTGGTATAAATAGCCGGTTCGGCTTCCTTTGAAAGGCGAATGACTTTCGCATAACAACCGCCTTCAAAATTAAATATACCGTCCTCGCTCCAGCCATGCTCATCATCCCCGATAAGCGCCCTTACGGGATCAGCGGAAAGTGTGGTTTTACCCGTACCAGAAAGCCCAAAAAACAGGGCTGTATCTCCCTCCTTGCCGACATTGGCACTACAGTGCATTGGTAATACATCCTTCTCCGGAAGCAGAAAGTTAATCAATGTAAAAGCAGACTTTTTTATTTCTCCGCCGTAGCTGGTTCCACCTATCAGAACAAGCTTCTGACTAAGATTAAGTAAAATAAAGGCTTCGGAATTTGTCCCGTCCAGTTCGGGAACTGCATGGAACTTGGGTAGATCAATAATTGTATATGCCGGGATAAAATTCTTTAGTTCATCCCGATTTGTGATATTAATAAACATATTTCTGGCAAAAAGAGAATGCCACGCATACTCCGTAATAATGCGCAATGGGATACGGTATTTTTCATCAACACCTATATAACAATCCTGAATAAAAATATCGTTGCCTTGCAAATAAGCCTGTAAACGATGCCACATGTGAGCGAATTTCTCTTCAACAAAAGGACGGTTAACGGAACTCCACCAGATTTTATCTTCCGTAGTTGGTTCTTTAACGATGAACTTATCGTTTGGAGACCGGCCTGTATAAGCCCCTGTACGAACCAACACAGGCCCTAAATGGGTTAACATCCCTTCCCTGCGGCGGATAATCTGCTCATATAACCCGGATGTGGTTAAATTCCAGTAAATATTATTAAGATTTCTCAGATTTAGGTATTCAAGGCCATACTGACCTTCGATTGCCCTAATCTCACTTTGTCCATGATTTAAATCTTCCATAACTCAAATAAGTTAAATTCGGTTCCTTTTATGCATTTAAAACTATAAAACTTTTTTTAAATTAAAAACATCCTAAACAACGCTGATACGAAATGAACTATTTCTTAGTTGTTTGATTATAAACTAAACTCTCTATTAATATATTTAGAATAATCTTTTAATACAGGAGTATACTCTTCATTCATTATAGGCGATGAAATCATAAAATCAGCTGTCGAACGATTACAAGCAATGGGGATATTATAAAGAACAGATATTCTCAATAGAGCCTTAACATCAACATCATGGGGTTGAGGCTGCATTGGATCCCATAAAAATACAATGAAATCAATTTTACCTTCTGAAATCAATGAACCTAATTGCTGATCTCCTCCTAACGGCCCTGATTTCAATTTAGTAATGGTGTATTTAAAACTCTGATCTTTTTCAGCTATTCTTTCTAACGTTTCTTCTACTAATTTCCCCGTTGTTCCTGTACAGATGAGTTTATGTGGCACGAGTATATTTATATTCCACTCAACCCATTCAATTAAATCTTTTTTTCTATTGTCATGGGCTACTAATGCTATATTTTTTATGGGTTTCATGATATTCTCTTTTTAAGCCTGCAAAATTAACCTTTCATTTAAACTTTACAAATAATTAACAACGTAAGTCATACATTAAAATTGTTCCATTTCTGCCTTAAGCACTTTAATTTCTTGTCCTAATTGAATATCCCTGATTAAAAAAATAAGGCTTAAAAGAATCCAGGTTATTATAATTATTATTACAACTACATTTAGCCAACGATCTGTCATTTCCCCCTTTTTTATTATTCTACTTAAGTCGGTTTTTTCTTTCATGTTTTTTCAAGCATTCCTGTGCATTATTAAATTATATGATACCGGTTATTGATCAGGAAACAGATATTCAACAGGAATCCCGGTCAATTCAGATATTCTTTCCATTGCGAGTTTGGGGACATTGTTGGTTTCGCCATTTAGCCATTTATAAAATGTAGCTCTGGTGATCCCGCATTCTTTTATGATACGGTCCCTTAATTTTATCTGGGGATTCTTCTTACCCAGTTTTTCATAGTATTTCTTAAATGTTAATTTTTCAGTAATTTTTTTACTCATAGTTGAAAAAATAGATTTAAAGTCTTAAATTGATATTGCAAAGTAAAGGAATTAATTTACTAAAGTCAAGTAATGTATTTACTTTTTTTCAATAAATCATATAATGTCATTAAATCAAAGGTTTAATAAAGTATTGGAAACAACGGGGACATCTCAAACTAAGCTTGCTAAGGTTTGGGGAGTTACGAAACAGCAGGTTAATAATCTGACACGAGGGACAAACCCTGTAGGCTTAAAAATAGTAAAGCAAATACTTGACTATTGGCCTTCCTTAAATGCCAACTGGTTCATTAATGGTACCGGTGAGATGTGGTTGAAAGATGGTAAATTTGAAAAAGTGAATGAGGATGCAGGGGCGTATAATAGTAAATATAACGAGCTGCAAAAAATCAGAAATGAAAATATTAAGTTGCTGAAAGAGATAAATCAACTGTACAAAAAAAATCTTGAGTTATCAGAGAAATACCAAAAGGTTTTTGAGAAACTTTTGGATGAAAAAGAGAAGAAAGAATGTTAGTACAAGAAAAAGTAGTACTGGCAATCCTGCTGCAAGTAGCATTTATCTGTTTTCAATATCAATCTGAGAAACAACTCCTCAATAATTCCAGGCTTTTAGGGATAGCTGTTTCAGCAGATTCCTGTCCTTCGAACTCCAGTGAGATGTACCCCCTGTAATTATGTTTTCTCAGTATCTCTGCAATTTTTTCATAATCAATATCCAGGGTGTACCATTTCCCTCCTCCAAAATATGTCTTTGCCTGTACAAGCATTGCATATGGGGCAATCTGATCAAACTGGGTATACTGATCCTCCAGGAAATTACCTGTATCAGCCGTTACCTGCAACCAGGGCGACCCGATCTCATTTACAATCCGGAGAACTCCTTCTGCGGTTCTACCCAATCCCCAGTGATTCTCCAGTCCCAAAACAACCCCGCATTCTTTTGCTCTCGGAATACATTTATCAATTGAATCAATCACCCATTTAAAACCATCATTATCCGAGTATCCTTCCAACCGTGGTTCAATTCCTTTTTTTTCCATTAATACATCAAACGACTTTATCGTACCCCATCTTCCTGTATTCAGACGCATAGTTGGAATACCAAGTTTATAGGCAAGTTCAATCTGGTGAATTGTTTTTTTTATGTTCTCATCACGGTATTCTTTATCCGGAGATAAAAATCCCTGGTGTGTTGAAAATCCCATCAGGTCGAGCCCGTTATGAAAAGCCCGGCGTTTTAATTTCTGAAGGTAAACATTATCCTCAGAGGTCATTTGCACAAGCAGTATCTCAACACCATCAAAGCCCATCCGGGCTGCCTGGTCAATACACTTTTCAATTGGCACATCTTCCCTGGGTCCGTTAAACTGCCAGAATGAATAGGTTGATACACCAATAGGATTTTGTTTCCCTGAGGGAAGATCCTTTTTGGACATTTTTTCATCCGTTAATGCAGTTTTTGCTGATAAAGATGAAAGACCTGCTCCTGCTATTGCAAGGCTTGTCAGAAAATTTCTTCTTGTTGTTGCCATAATAATTAGTTTTTACTCCCGGTTAATGGAACACGAATGACACGGATTGAACTAATTCTCACTGATTAGTTTTCATCTGTCGTATTTGTGTTTTCCGTATTCTATTTTTTTTCTATCAAAAGTGTTGTAAACTGTGTAGAAACATTTTATAATCTTGTTTGATAATTCTTTATGTAATAATTCGTTCATATTCAAAATATTTAATGGAACACGAATGAC
>JAUVHQ010000025.1 GCA_030593185.1 Bacteroidota bacterium | reverse complement strand
CCTTCAATTATTTTTTCAGATCTTTCCTTCAGGTCCTTCACTATCTCTGCCATATTGAGGCTGCCAATACTGTCATTATATATCTTGTTTAACTCTGTTATTTTGTCTAATGTTTCGTCAAGCTTTGTATGAAACTCTTTTATCAATTTTGATCCGGCAGAACCGGTTACATCATAATTATTTGCAATGTTCTCAATATCTCCTGTAATTGTGAGTTGTTGTCCGGGTTCAATTATTAGGGTAATAAGATTTTCCTGGTCTTTTTTTAACAGGAAATAATCAGCATTTTCCAGTTCTCCTTTCATTTCAAATTGCCCGGAAGCATCAACCACCACAGAATCAACGCCTTCGAGGCTTCGTGTTTTCACAATCTCCAGGATCAGGGTATCACCAGCGGCATTTTCCAGGGTTCCGGAAATCTTATAACCGCTTTTGGAACAAGAGGCGGCAAATAATACTACAATAAATAATATTAGAATTTTCTTCATTTTTTTCTATTAATAAAGTGATAAAATATTTTTAAACTTTCAATTTTTCATAAACTGTTTTATTTCCCCGGTTTCCGGACATAAAACATTTTTGGTTAATGCTGCGAAGATAATTAAATTATGTGGTTTTATTCACCCTGTATTATTTTCGTCATTTTATTAATAAATACTTCTATCCATTTGAATAACACATTTTTATTTCAGACATTTGTACGCATTTTATGAATTTTGATTTCGTTCTGTTATTTCACAAAACTTACAGATTACATTTTTATCAATTTTAACAACAAGATTGTTTTTATGAACTACCTGAAATTCGATAAGCAACAATTGATTAACCTGGAATATTCTCTCAGCAAGGAGATATTGAGGTCAAACAGGGCAGGTGCATTTGCAAGCACAACCATTATAGGTTGCAATACAAGAAAATATCATGGTTTATTAATATGTCCTGTTGAACAAATTGGCGGTAAGCATGTATTATTATCTTCTTTAGATGTAACTATTATTCAACACGGGAAAGAGTTTAATATTGGAATTCACAAATACCAGGGAAACATTTATGAACCCGGAGGGCATAAATATGTCAGGGATTTTGAAATTGAAACAATTCCCAGAACAACTATCCGGGTTGGTGGAGTTGTATTGAGTAAAGAAAGATTACTGGTTGAGAACACGGAACAGATACTAATAAGGTATACTTTGCTGGAGTCTCATTCTGAAACCCGGCTTCGGTTTCAACCTTTTCTGGCTTTCAGGAATACACATTCTTTGAGTAAAGCAAATATGGATGCGAATACAAAAATTGAATTTATTACTAATGGTATAAAATCGAAATTATATGCTAATTACCCTTATCTTCATATGCAATTTTCCAAAAACACAGAATTTATTCCCGTACCAGATTGGTACTACAATATCGAATATGCGGAAGAACAGGCCCGGGGATATGATTATAAAGAGGATCTTTTTGTGCCGGGGTATTTTGAAATGGCGATAAAAAAAGGCGAAAGTATTGTTTTTTCAGGAAGTACAGGCGAAGTTAATCCGGCAGAATTGAAAAGAAAATTCACGATTGAAGAAAAAAAGAGAGTTCCCAGAAACGATTTTAGAAACTGTCTTATCAATGCAGCACAACAATTTATTGTAAGAAAAAAGGAAAGAACAGAGGTAATAGCCGGATTTCCATGGTTTGATTCCTGGGGCCGGGATACTTTTATTTCGTTACCGGGTTTAACCCTTTCAATAGATGATCCTAAAACCTGCAAAGCGGTACTGGACACACAAATTTCGATGTTGAAGGAAGGACTTTTTCCTAATATTGGGACTGAAAACGATCTGTCTTATAATTCGGTGGATGCTCCTTTATGGTTCTCCTGGGCTGTTCAGAAATATGCTGAGTACATTGACGATGATATTTCTGTATGGAAAAGATATGGACCTGCTTTGAAATCTATCCTTAAAGCATACCGTAACGGGACGGGCTTTAACATTAAAATGCAGAAAAACGGATTAGTATATGCAGGTGAAGAGGGAAAAGCTTTAACCTGGATGGACGCGATTGTAGATGGAAAACCTGTAACGCAGAGGAAAGGATATGCCGTTGAAATAAATGCATTATGGTATAATGCTGTAATGTTTAGCCTTGAGCTTGCTGAAAAAGCAAAGGATGAAAAATTTATTGAATCATGGAAAAATATTCCTGAGATAATAAGGGAATCATTTTTAGAAACTTTTTATTGCCCGGAAAAATCTTATCTCGCAGATTATGTTGATGGTGAATATAAAGATCTTTCTGTAAGACCAAATCAGGTGTTTGCTGTTTCATTGAAATACAGTCCTTTGAATGATGAAATTAAAGAACAGGTATTAAAGAGAACTAAAAAAGAGTTGATGACTCCCAGGGGATTACGGACCTTATCACCAAAATCACCAGATTATAAAGGTGTATATGAGGGAAATCAGGAACAGAGAGATAAGGCATATCATCAGG
This sequence comes from Bacteroidota bacterium, assembly GCA_030593185.1. Taxonomy (GTDB): domain Bacteria; phylum Bacteroidota; class Bacteroidia; order Bacteroidales; family VadinHA17; genus JADFUQ01. Next base: position 11,991 of record JAUVHQ010000025.1, on the reverse strand, counting down.
GAACAGTCTGGCCATGGCTGCTGGGCCACTTTTGTGAAGGTTATTTAAAAATATATAAGGAAAGAGAAGTTGAATTCGTAAGCAAATTGATTGAAGGGTTTGAAGAAGTTATATGTGAACACGGAATTAGTTCAATTTCTGAGATTTATGATGGAAATCCTCCACATAAACCAAAAGGAGCAATTTCACAGGCATGGAGTGTTGCTGAAATATTGAGAATAATGAGATTGATTGAAAAATATAAGTAACTTTCTTGGTACGCTGAAACAGTAACATATAATATAAAATTTAGCACAGCTCGTAGTAAAAACAGGAAATATGAAAGTTTTAATGTTTGGTTGGGAATTCCCTCCACATATTTCAGGCGGATTAGGAACTGCCAGTTATGGATTGACAAAAGGACTTTCCAGAATCAAAGATGTTGATGTTACTTTTGTTGTTCCTAAAGCATACGGGGATGAGGATCAGAGGTCAGTTAAGCTTCTTGGAGCAGGAGATATTCCGATCACAAAAAGGAAGCTTAATTTAAAGAACTTTAGTAAGGCAATAGATTATCTGGAAGTGAAATCGGGTATTGTTCCTTATGTAGATCCTGAGGATTTCTGGCGATTATCGAAAAAAGAAGTTTCAGGGAGATATAATTTTATTCAGGTTGACAGTGAAGGGAAAATAATATTTTCGGGCAAATATGGTACTGATCTGTTAACAGAAATTAGAAATTACTCCATCGTAGCTTCTGTAATCGCAGAAGAAAGCGAGTTTGATCTGATCCATGCTCATGACTGGCTGGCATATCCTGCCGGAATTGCAGCAAAAGAGGTTTCCGGAAAACCACTTGTAATACATGTGCATGCTACCGATTTTGACAGGAGTGGAGGGAAGGTTAATCCCGATGTTTATGCAATTGAAAAAAAGGGGATGGATATTGCCGATTTGATTATTACAGTCAGTAACTTTACTCGTGATACGGTAATTAATAAATATCATATAAACCCTGCCAAAGTATTTACAGTCTATAATGCAGTGGAACCGCTAAATGAAATTCAGAAAGCAAAATATAAAAAAGGCACTGATGAAAAGATAGTTACCTTTTTAGGAAGGATTACTTTTCAGAAAGGCCCTGAATATTTCATTCTGGCAGCAAGTAAAATCTTACAAAAAATGGATAATGTTCGTTTTGTTATGGCTGGAAGTGGTGATATGATGAACAAAATGATAATAATGACTGCCAGGTTGGGAATCACAAATAAATTTAACTTTACAGGTTTCTTAAAAGGTGATGATGTTTATGAAATGCTTCGTCTGAGTGATGTTTATATTATGCCCTCTATCTCGGAACCATTTGGAATATCCCCACTTGAAGCTTTGCAATCTAATGTTCCGGTTATTATCTCAAATCAATCGGGAGTAGCTGAGATTCTTACTCATGCGATTAAGACGGATTTCTGGGATATTGATGCGATAGCAGATTCAATTTATGGTATCTTGAAATATCCTGCTTTAACAAAGATGTTTACAAAATATGGCAAAAAGGAAGTAGATGATCTAAGTTGGGAGAATTCAGCATTGAAAGTAAAGGAGATTTACAATAAGGCGCTTTCATTAAATTGATCAGGGAGTTATAAATGCAAAATATTGATAAGTAATTAATTTTTTTTATGAGAACAATTTGTCTGTATTTCCAGGTTCATCAACCCTTCAGATTAAAAAAATACCGGTTTTTTAACATAGGGAATGATCATTATTATTACGATGATTACCTGAATGAATCAGTTATGAAGAAAATCATTGAGAAATGTTACTTTCCGGCTAATGAAATTTTATTTGATCTGATACAAAAATATAATGGAAAATTTAAAGTTGCCTTTTCCATATCAGGAGTGGCAATCAAACAGTTTGAATTATATGCACCGGAGGTATTGAAATCATTTAAAAAACTCGCTGAGTCAGGGTCTGTTGAATTTCTTGCAGAAACAAATGCTCATTCACTTGTGGCGCTAAAAGACAAACAAGCATTTTGTGAACAAGTAAAAACTCATAGTCAGAAAATTGAAAAACACTTTAATCAATCACCTTCTGTATTCAGGAATACTGAGTTAATTTATTCTGATGAAATAGGTGTAACGGTTTCTGAAATGGGATATAAGGCAATGCTCACGGAAGGTGCTAAACATGTATTGGGCTGGAAAAGTCCAAATTATCTCTATTGCAATGCTATTAAACCCAGATTAAAAATATTGCTTAAGAATTTTAAATTAAGTGACGATATTGCTTTTCGCTTTTCTAGTAAAACATGGGAAGAATGGCCTCTGACTACTGAGAAATTTGTTGGTTGGCTGAATAACCTTGATCCAAAAGAAGAGGTGGTCAATCTATTTATGGACTATGAAACCTTTGGAGAACATCAATGGCATGAAACAGGAATTTTTGATTTCCTTAAATTTTTGCCCGAAACTGTTTTTAATAATTCTAACTTTACTTTCAGTACACCTTCGGAAATAGCAGAAAAATTACAACCTGTTTCGGCTATCCATGTTCCACATCCGATTTCATGGGCTGATGAAGAGAGAGATTTAACAGCCTGGCTGGGAAACGATCTTCAGGAAGAAGCTTTTAGTAAATTATATTCACTTTCAGGTAAGATTAGCAAGTGCAAAGACCCGGCAATTCTGGAAGACTGGAATTGGCTTCAGACAAGCGACCATTTCTATTATATGTGTACCAAGTTTTTTTCTGACGGAGATGTGCATGAATATTTTAATCCTTATGAATCACCTTACGAGGCATTTATTAATTATATGAATGTGCTGAGTGATTTTGAGATCAGATTAAATACTGCTATGCCTGAAACAAATACAGATAAAGAATTGGCTAAGTTGAGAGTACTTGTTGCTGAAAAAGAAGATTTACTTAAAAAATCTATATCAGAGGTTAATAAATTAAAACTCAACATATCTAAACCAAAAACCTCCGGGACTAAAAAAGCTTCATCTAAAGTAACACCTGGAAAAACTAAAACTCCAGGTATTTCAAAAACCGGAAGAAAAAGCACAAAAGTCAGCAGGGTTAAGAAAAAGTGAAGAACGGTCAGCTATTTATAAGTCTTCACAATTTTATTAGTATGGGAATTGTGGATATCCTCATGATACCTGAGGTTTGAAGTTTTAACCGGAATATTATTATAAGCGAATTAGTAAAACATTTTTTATATTACAATATGAACGATAATATAATAAAACCCGATTATTTGTTTGAAACCAGTTGGGAAGTATGTAATAAAGTTGGTGGAATTCATACGGTTATTTCAACTAAAACTTCAGCTTTAGCCAAAGAGTTAAACAGTCATTATATACTTATTGGTCCTGATATTTGGAGAGACGAAAATAGTAATCCTGAATTCATCGAAGATACTAAGCTGTTTAATGTATGGCGAATGAAAGCATGGGATGAAGGCTTAAGACTTAAAATTGGCAGATGGAATATTACCGGAAAACCGGTAGTAGTCCTGGTAGATTTCACATCGTTTTTTCCTGAAAAAGATGAAATATTTAAAGAGTTTTGGGAGTCACATAAGCTTGATTCTATTTCCGGTCAGTGGGATTATATTGAACCTGCACTGTTTGGATATGCTGCTGCTAAAGTAATTGAGAGTTTTGTGAACTTTAACCAGGGTTCTCAGGATAGGATTGTTGCCCAATTCCATGAATGGATGACAGGGATCGGCATTTTGTATCTTAATGAGAAAGTTCCCTGGGTGGCTACTGTTTTTACAACTCATGCAACAGTGCTGGGACGAACTCTTGCAGGAAATAATAAGCCGTTGTATAGTCAACTGCAACAATATAATGCAACCAGGGTTGCGCAGGAATTTAACGTAATTTCTAAACAATCCCTTGAGAAAGTTTCTGCTCAAGCGGCAGATGTTTTTACAACTGTTAGTGAAATAACTGCGAAAGAATGTTTACAATTTCTGGGTAAAGAAGTGGATATAGTTACGCCAAATGGTTTTGAAGATACTTATGTGCCGCAAAACAATGAGTTCATAAGTAAAAGAAAACAAGCCCGGAAGAAATTAATTAGTGTTGCAAATGCTCTTTTTGGATATAAAGTTCCGGAGAATAGCATTTTAACAGCAATTAGTGGAAGATATGAGTATAAAAACAAAGGTATTGACGTATTTATTGATGCACTTTCAAAACTAAATCAATCGGATAGCTTAACAAAAGAAATTATTGCTTTTATTTTGATCCCCGCGAATCATAAGGGTTTTAGAAGGGAGGTTTTAGAGAATATAGATAATCCTTCAAATAATTATCAAAATGAAGATCCTTATCTCACACATAATTTGCATGATGTTGACTTTGATCCTGTACTGAAGAAAATAAAAATGGGAGGGTTGAAAAACAGGCAGGAAGACAGGATAAAAATCATTTTTGTTCCTTCTTATTTAAATGGTAAGGATGGAATTTTTGATATGTGCTATTATGATTTACTGATTGGTTTTGATATTACTGTATTCCCTTCATATTACGAACCCTGGGGATATACCCCGTTGGAAAGCCTGGCTTTTCATGTGCCTACTATTACTACTTCACTGGCAGGATTTGGCCGTTGGGTGAACAATAAGGTTAAGGATAAAGGTAACGGGATTGTTGTTGTTGAAAGGAAGGATGATGATTATGAAAATGTTGTTGATGCTATCTTTCTTCATCTGAAATATTTTTCCGGATTATCAAAAGAAGATGTTGAAAAAGTACGAAAAAAAGCTTACGAAATTTCGAGAATTGCTTTATGGGAAAACCTGATCAAATATTATCACGAAGCATTTAGTATTGCTTTGAAAAAAGCTATGAAAGAATCTGATACCAGGCGAATGTTCATTCCGGGGAAATCCGAGCCGGTTAAAATTAGCCGGACACAAGTCTCGTTGCCGGTTTGGAATAAGCTATATGTTGAATCTAAATTACCCCAGAAACTGGAGAGGCTCAATATACTGTCGAAAAACTTATGGTGGTCATGGAACCCTGAAACTGAAGATCTTTTTAAAATTATTAATCCGGTATTATGGGAAGAATGCCAATTTAATCCAATTGTTTTGCTTGAAAAAGTTGGTTACAAAAAAATGTTGGTTTTAGAGAAAGATGTAAAATTTATGGCAAAACTGGATAAAGTTTATCAGGAATTCCAGCTCTATTTAAATCGGAAGCCTAATGAAAATCAACCCAAAGTAGCATATTTTAGTATGGAATATGGTTTGCACAACACTTTAAAAATATTTTCAGGGGGTCTTGGTATTCTTGCAGGAGACTATCTTAAAGAAGCTAGTGATTCTTGTTTTAATATTGTAGGTATCGGGTTATTATATAAATATGGTTATTTTAAACAGATTCTTTCTCTCAGCGGTGAACAACAAGCATCTTATGAGGCTCAATCATTTGCAAAATGTCCCGTTTCGCCTGTAAAAAATGCAGACGGAAACTGGGAAACCATATCATTAATTTTTCCCGGAAGGACTCTTACTGCCAGGATATGGGAGGCTAAAATTGGTAAAGTAACTCTTTACCTTCTTGATACTGATTTTGAAGCTAATGTGGAGGGAGATCGTATTATCACCCATCATTTATATGGAGGAGATAATGAAAATCGTCTGAAGCAGGAACTTTTGCTTGGAATTGGAGGAATCCGGGCTTTGCACAAATTAGGGATAACACCCGATTTGTTTCATAGTAATGAAGGACATTCAGCTTTTATCGGATTAGAAAGATTAAAAATATTGATTGTCTGGAATAAATTTACCTTTAATGAAGCATTGGAAATCGTCAGAAGCTCAACCCTCTTTACTACTCATACTCCGGTACCGGCCGGACATGATGCATTTGATGAAGATTTGCTGCGAACCTATATTGCCCACTATCCTGAACGTCTTAATATTTCCTGGGATGAATTAATGTCTTTCGGTAGAAGCAATAAGGAAGACAGGCAGGAGAAGTTTAATATGAGTTACCTTGCCGCTGCTTTATCACAGGAAATAAATGGTGTTAGTAAAATTCATGGGCAGATAACCCGCGAAATGTTTAATAAACTCTGGCAAGGGTATTTACCGGAAGAGTTGCATATCGGACATGTAACGAACGGAGTTCATTTTCCAACATGGATTGCACGTGAGTGGATGCAGATTTTCGCACAGTTGAATGGTGAAGATATCCGGAAAAATCAAATGCAGAAAGAAAGTTTGAAAATGATTTATGAATTGAAAGATGAAGAAATCTGGAATATTAAGCAAAAATTAAAGAGTAAAATGATCTCTCATTTGAAGGAAAGGTTTAAGCTAAACTGGATTCAAAGGAATGAAAACCCAAAACATATTGCTGAAATCACTGAGAAACTGAATGATAATGCATTAACCATTGGCTTTGCCCGTAGATTTGTCACTTATAAACGAGCTCATTTAATATTTAATGATACCGAAAGGCTGGAAAAAATTCTGAATTCACCTGAAAAACCGGTCCGGTTTCTTTTTGCAGGGAAAGCTCATCCGAATGATGGTGGCGGCAAGTCACTGATTAAGAAAGTTTATGAATTTTCAAAAAAACCTGAATTTATCGGAAAGATTTTATTTCTGCAGAATTATGATATTGAACTTGCAAAAAGGCTTATCCAGGGAGTAGATGTTTGGTTGAATACACCTACACGACCATTGGAGGCATCCGGAACAAGCGGTGAGAAGGCCATCATGAACGGGACATTACATTTTAGTGTTCTGGACGGATGGTGGGCTGAGGGCTATAAACCAAATGCCGGATGGGCGCTGAGTGAAAAACGAACTTATGATAATCAGGATTTTCAGGATGAACTTGATGCCGAAACTATATATCATTTGCTTGAAAATGAAATAATTCCGGCTTTCTACAAAAGGGATAAAAACGGCGTGCCAAAAGAGTGGATCGGATTTATTAAGAAATCCATGGGGGAAATTGCTCAGGATTATACAATGAAACGAATGTTGACAGATTACCAGCAAAAATTTTATAGTAAGCTTTTTACCAGAACCATGGAATTGAAAAAGGATAATTTTTCTATGGCAAAAAAAATAGCTGCCTGGAAATTGAAAATCCTGAAATCATGGGATAATATAGAGGTGGTTTCTGTTGACATTTCTAACCCTGCTGAAAGTTCATATCAATTGGGAGAGGAATATTTCGGAAGTGTAGTTGTTGATCTTAAGGATATTCCTCCTTCAGATGTCGGTCTGGAAATAGTTGTTTCGGATAAAAGGGGAAATGGTCGTATTAAACTTGTACATAAACAAGAATTTACATTGGAAAAATATGAAGAAGGCAGAGCTTATTTCAAGGTTAAAATAATACCAACCACCCCCGGTAGTTTTACTTATGGGTTCAGATTATTTCCTAAACATGAAAATTTGTCTCACAGACAGGATTTCATTTGTCTGAAGTGGATATAGTAACGTTTGTAACTAATCAGTCGGCAGTCTACAGTCCACAGTCGGCAAAAAAGAAAATAACAATAGTGAAGTTTGAGTCCGCTTCGAAAAGTCAAAAAAAATGCCACTAAAACACTAAGTCACTAAGATTCACAAAGGGTTTATTTCCATTACCTTAACTTTTGTGTATCTTAGCCTGCCCCGTAAGGAGGAACGACTGTACCGGGGTGGCAAGAATAACACTTTTTGGAGTGGGTTCAAGTTTTAATGGCAAAATATGCAGACAGTGGCTAACATAACACTATCGTATTTGCCTGGATTTTTCCTGCTTAAAAACCAGTGCAGTTCTGCTGGGCAAATATAATTTTAGAAAATATTGTTCCGGGGAGACCTGCTCCCCCGGTTTAACAGGATAGTAAATCAATGTTTGATCTACCAGTCCCTGACCACCGAATTTTTTATCATCAGTGTTTAAAATTATTTTGTATTTAGCAGGGTCGACAAGAATTCCATAATCTTTAAAAGAGACAGAAGGATTGAAATTAAATATGAATAATAAATTGGCCCGTTTGAAAGCCAGAACCTGGTCCCCTTCATGAGAAACGATTTTATATGGGAATGGTTCGGAATAACAATTTCCTTCATTAATAATAGTTATCATATCCCTGTCGAAATCGGAAAGGTAATGATATTTGAGACTCCGGTTATGCATTAAACTCCATTGTCTTCGAGCATATTTATACGACCAGTTGTTACCCTCTCTGGGGAAGTCAATCCACTCAGGATGACCAAATTCATTACCCATAAAGTTCAGATAACCCCCACCGGAAGTAGCAATAGTTATCAACCGGATCATCTTGTGAAGAGCAATCCCCCGGTAAATAATCAGGTTTTGATCATCTTTTTTCATGTGAAAATACATTTCCTTATCTGTCAGCCTGAAGATTATAGTTTTGTCACCAACCAAAGCCTGATCATGAGATTCGGTATAACTAATACTTTTTTCCTCAGAACGGTGGTTCGTTAATTCATGATAAATCTGACTGACATTCCATTGCTCGTCCGGTATTTCTTTAATAAGCTTTATCCAGTAATCAGGCGTTCCCATAGCAAGACGGTAATCAAAACCAAATCCTCCGTCTTTTATTGTACTACCCAAACCCGGCATTCCACTCATTTCCTCTGCAATAGTAATCGCATCAGGTTTGAATTGATGTATAAGCTTATTTGTCAGAATCAGATAGGTAATGGCATCTTCGTCCTGATTTCCGTCATAATAATCATTATAAGATGTGAAATTCCGGGAAAGTCCGTGGTCAAGATAAAGCATACTGGTCACACCATCGAATCGAAAACCATCGAAATGATATTCGTCAAGCCAGAACTTGCAATTAGACAAAAGGAAATGTAAAACTTCGTTTTTACCATAATCAAAACAAAGAGAATCCCAGGCAATATGTTCACGCCGGGAACCCTCGTGAAAATATTGATAACATGTTCCATCGAAACGGGCTATACCTTCAATCTCATTTTTTACAGCATGCGAATGAACAAGGTCCATTATTACTGCAATACCATAACCATGTGCATCATCAATAAGTGCTTTTAATTCTTCAGGCGTTCCAAAACGGGAGGAAACAGCAAAAAAACCGGAAACATGATAACCGAAAGAACCGTAATATGGATGTTCCTGTATTGCCATAAGCTGGATGGCATTATATCCGGATTTTGCTATTCCTGGTAAAACATTTTTTCTGAATTCCTCAAATGTGCCGGTTTTTTCTTCTTCGGTTGCCATTCCAACATGTGCTTCATAAATAAGAAGTGAGGTTTTTACGGGTTTGTAATCAGGGTATTTCCAAATGTATGGTTTCTCCGGAGCCCAGACATTCGCATTGAAGATTTTTGTTGTTTCATTCTGTACCACATATTTTGCATAAGAAGGGATACGGTTACCACTTCCATCTTCCCAGTGAACCGATAACCTTTACAGTGCTCCATGTTGTAAAATGTTTCCTGATAATTTTATTTCCCAGTTTCCGCAGTCTTTTTGTATCAATCTGTATTCCTCATTTTCTTCCCAGTTTGTGAACTCACCGATAAAATAAATTTTCCTGGCATTAGGTGCCCATTCCCGAAAAATCCAGCTGTTATTTGTTTTATGAAGTCCGAAAAATAAATAGCCTGTAGCAAAATCTACCAGCTTTTTATCTCCTGTTAGTTCTTTTTCTTTTTGCCTGGCTCTTTCTTCCCGGTTCAGGATAATTTCCTGAAAAGGTTTTAACCAGGGGTCTTGACGTATTATTCCGGGTGTTTGCATATGATTTCAGTTAGTATTTTTCACACAGTCTAAAATAATAAATTTAAATTCATGTTTTCAGAAATGTGATAATTTAATCTCTTTTTTTGTAATTTTGTGCACATTTTCGAACCATTATGCAGGTATATAAAGAACAGGATAGGTATGATATTAAAAACCCGGTAGTTACAGTGGGTATTTTTGATGGTGTACACCGTGGACATCAGCATATTCTGAAAACTCTTGCAGAATATAGAGACAAGGTTAAGGGAGAATCTGTGATACTTACTTTCTGGCCTCATCCCAGGATATTTCTGGCTAATGACCAATATTTGTTCAAATTGTTAAATACACTGGAAGAAAAAAAAGGACTTTTGGAAAAAGCAGGGGTCGACCATCTTATTATTCTGCCTTTTACACGCAGGATAAGTAATGAAACTACCTGCGAGTTTATTGAAGAGATTCTGGTAGATAAAATAGGGACAAGGCATCTTTTAGTTGGAGCCGATAACCAGTTCGGAAAGGACAGAACCGGAGATTTCGAAGCAATTAAGTCATGTTCAGACAAATTTGGAATTGAAGTTAACCAGCTTGAATTGAAGATTGCTGAAGAGGAGAAAATAAGTTCAACACGGATCAGGAAAGCTTTATGGAATGGAGATATATCTTTAGCAAACAACCTGCTTGGATACGATTTTTTATTCAGGGGAAGGATTGTTACAGGTAAGAAAATCGGTAGAAAAATGGGGTTCCCCACTGCAAATATTTTTTCTAATGAAACTTATAAACTAATACCAAAGATAGGGGTTTATGCTGTTGAGGTTCTGTTGGGGGATGCCAAATATGGTGGTATGCTGAATATTGGATTTCGTCCTACTGTTAATCATACAGGTGAACCACCCAGTGTGGAAGTGCATATTTTTGATTTTGATAAAGAAATATACGGGCAGAAAGCAACCCTGCTGTTCAAAGAGAGGATACGGGATGAGAAAAAATTTGATAATATTGATCTCCTGGTAGAACAACTCAAACAGGACAAAATAGATGCACAGGAAATACTAAAAAACCTGTGATATAATAAATTGATTAAATTTGTGTTGAATAATTAAATTAGATGAAATGGAAAATACAATGGTAGAAAATATGAATTATAAAGTTAAAGATATTTCACTTGCCGACTGGGGCAGGAAAGAGGTCGAAATTGCTGAAAAAGAGATGCCGGGACTAATGGCAATCAGGAAAAAATCTGCTGCTACAAAACCTTTAAAAGGTGCCAGAATAACAGGATCATTACATATGACAATTCAGACTGCTGTATTGATTGAAACCCTGGTTGAACTTGGAGCTGACGTGCGCTGGGCAAGTTGCAATATTTTTTCAACCCAGGATCATGCTGCGGCTGTAATTGCAAAGAAAGGTATTCCTGTTTTTGCATGGAAAGGCGAAACGCTGGAAGAATACTGGTGGTGCCTTACACAGGCTTTGACTTTTCCAGGGGAAAAAGGTCCTAACCTTATTGTAGATGACGGCGGGGATGGAACCCTGCTTATGCATAAAGGTTACCAGGTTGAAGAAGACCCATCTTTGTTGGATAAGCAACCGGATAATCGCGAGGAGGCAATTATTTTAGCACAACTAAAAAGTGTAATGAATGAAGACCCCGGTAGATGGCACAGGAATGTAAAGGAGTTGAAAGGTATTTCAGAGGAAACAACTACCGGGGTTCATCGTTTGTACCAGATGAAAGAGATTGGAACACTTCTTACACCTGCCATAAATGTGAATGATTCAGTTACAAAATCGAAATTTGATAACCTTTATGGATGCCGCGAATCACTTGCCGACGGGATTAAAAGAGCTACCGATGTAATGATTGCAGGTAAGGTAGTTGTTGTTTGCGGATATGGTGATGTGGGAAAGGGATCTGCCAAATCAATGAAATCATACGGGGCACGCGTTATTGTTACTGAAATTGATCCTATCTGCGCATTGCAGGCTGCAATGGAAGGATTTGAAGTAAAAACCGTTGAAGATGCACTCGACGAAGGAAATATTTTTGTAACAGCAACAGGGAATTTTGATGTGATCACTGCTGATCATATGTCTAAAATGAAAGACCAGTCTATTGTCTGTAATATTGGACATTTTGATCATGAGATTCAGGTTGAGAAACTGGAAAAATGGCCCGGTATAGTTAAAGAAACAATAAAACCCCAGGTAGATAAGTATACTTTCCCCGATGGACACG
>JAUVHQ010000260.1 GCA_030593185.1 Bacteroidota bacterium | reverse complement strand
ACCTTCACCACGCGGTGTGCCTCAAATCGAAGTAACTTTTGATATTGATGCAAATGGCATACTAAATGTATCAGCCAAAGATAAAGGGACAGGAAAAGAACAGAGAATTCGTATCGAAGCTTCCTCGGGACTTACCGATGCGGAGATAAATAAAATGAAAGAGGAAGCACAAGCAAATGCAGAATCTGATAAGAAAATTAAAGATAAAACTGATAAAATTAATGCTGCAGATAGTCTGATCTTTCAAACAGAAAAGCAATTGAAAGAGTTCGGAGACAAGCTTCCGGCTGATAAGAAAGGACCTATTGAAGATTCGTTAAAAGTACTTAAAGAAGCACATAAAAACCAGGATATGGATGCTATCGATAAAGCAATGGCAGATTTAAATTCAAAATGGCAGGCTGCTTCAGAAGAAATGTATAAAGCAAGCCAGGAGCAAGCTGCGGGAGCAGATCAGGGTGCTGCACAAGACCCGGGATCTTCAAAAAAAGAGGATAGTTCTAAAGGAGATGATGAAGTAACAGATGTTGATTTTGAGGAAGTTAAGTAAATAGCTGCTTTATAATGATATGAAAAAGCCCCAAATAACGGGGCTTTTTTTTTAACTTTACATCTCCATATCAGGTACATTTATTACTAATATGAACTTATTATGAAAATTGCTCTATCAAAATTCTTAAATTGTTTTTCTGAAAACAGGAAAATACAGCTACTGGTTTATATATTACTTGTTAGTATTTGCCCTGTCACCTTAGCCCAGGAAAATATAAGTAGTGACACCTCGTTTAACAATATTGATGATAATGGATTAAAACAAGGACATTGGAAAAAATATTATGACGATGGAAATCCGGAATATGAGGGATATTTTAAAAATGATAAACCAGTTGGGGAATTTAAAAGATTCTTTCCGGGGAACAAGATTAAGGCTATTATGAATTACAAAGAAGATGGTAAAACTGTAAAGGCAACTCTATTCTACCAAAATGCAAAGAAAGCCGCAGAAGGAACATTTATTGATATGAAAAAAGAGGGGCAATGGAAATATTTCTCTTTCTATGGAGGTTATTTATCATCTCTTGAAAACTACATAAATGGGAAAAAAGACGGAGTATCTTATAAGTATTATGAAAATGGGATTATTACCGAAGAAATTCATTGGAAAAACGGGATAAAGCAGGGTAAATGGACCCGTTACTACCTAAACGAAAACCCCGTTGTAAGTTCAACATACCTTAATGATAAATTACATGGTGATTATGAAGCTTTTTACCATGATGGAAATTTGAAAGTAAAAGGTATATATTGGAAAGATACCCGCCATGGAAAATGGTTATATTATAATGAGAAAGGAGAAATAAAATTAACTATTAAATACAATTATGGGGAAGTTCTTAACAAAGACGAATTAAATGAATATGAGCGAAAAATATTTGAGAGCTTTGAAAAGGAAGAAGGAAAATTCAAAGAACCTGACATTCGCGATATCAGAATGAAGCATTGAATATGCGTTATTTATTATTATACATGATAAAATGCATAGCCACACCCGCATAATCCCAAAGCAACTTTTTACCGGACTAATTATAATATTGTTTTTTAATCCGGTTACTTCAGCTCAGAATTTTGCTAAATACCGTATTGAATTTGCAGATAAAAACAGGAACCCTTATTCGATTGAAAAACCGGAAGAGTTCCTTTCACAAAGAGCTATCCAGAGAAGAATAAGGCAAAACATTGCTGTTTCTGAGTCTGATCTGCCTGTTAATCCACACTATACTGACAGCTTAAGATCACTGGGGCTTAGAATCATCAACAGATCAAAATGGTTTAATTCAGTACTCATCGAAACAGGGGACACCATTTTACTTGACACCATTTTTAAGATTACATTTATCAATTCAGTTACGCTTGTAAAACCCTCTGTTCAAAAGAAATCACTCAGGAATAAATTTATCCCTGAATCCTGTGCTGATCTGGTAATGCAAACAACACAAAATAATCAGTTAACAATGCTAAATGGTCATATTTTACATGAATATGGATATACGGGTGAAGGCATGCAAATTGCTGTGATTGATGCCGGATTTACTGATGCAGATATTTTACCGGCTTTCGATAGTTTATGGACAAATAATCAGATACTGGGGCAGTGCGATTTTGTTGATGGCGATAATTGGGTACTTGATGCACACTCACATGGCATGATAATTTTGTCAATCATGGGTGGTAACCTGCCCAACGAATTAACAGGCTCGGCACCCGGAGCAGATTATTGGTTATTAAGGTCGGAAGACACCGGATCTGAACACCGGATTGAAGAAGAAAACTGGGTTTCTGCCGCCGAGTTTGCGGATAGTGCAGGAGTTGATGTGATAAACACTTCGCTGGGCTACTCAACTTTCGATGATACATTGCAAAGCTACACGTACAAAGAGATGGACGGAAGAACAACACGTATCTCAAAGGGAGCTGTTATTGCTGCTTCAAAAGGCATTCTTGTTGTGGCAAGTGCAGGTAATGAAGGGAATAAATTATGGAAATATATTACCGCCCCTGCTGATGCTGACAGTATACTTACAGTTGGTGCAGTTGATGCATATGGTGCGCTTGCTTCTTTTAGTTCAGTAGGTCCATCATATGATGGTCGTATAAAACCTGATATAGCTGCCCAGGGTATTGAAACCGTTGCCCAGGGTTTGGGCTCCGGCTTAATAGGATGTAACGGAACATCCTGTTCTGCTCCGGTAATTTCGGGCCTCGCCGCCTGTCTCTGGCAAGCTAATTATCAATTGAGTAATATTGAAATTATTGAAATGATAAAACAGAGTAGTAGCCAGTATCAGAACCCGGATACTCTTATCGGCTATGGACTACCAAATTTTGCCAATGCTTTATCACAAATCGGAGCTGACCTGCCTTACTCATGTATCCGCATTAAAGGAATTTATCCAAATCCATTTCTTGACAAGATATCTTTGCTGTTTATCCAGATTGCACCAAAGGATATTTTTATTGAACTTTACAATATCCAGGGAAAAATGATAATGCAAAAAAGATATGTAAACATGCCGGGTGGAGAATTTGAGCTCACAATCGATAATCTTGGCAACTTGTCACAAGGAATATATATAGTAAAAGTGCTATCAGGCGAATATTGTTTTGTTAAAAAGTTGGTAAAGTAGTAGATGGAAGAAAAAGCAACTCTTTTCGATTTAAACAAGAGAATCAGGAATTCAATAGAACAGAACTTCCCTGATTCATATTGGGTAATAGCTGAAATAAGTGAGTTAAAGATCAATAATTCAGGACACTGCTACCTTGAATTAATAGAGAAAGACCCTAACCAGGATAAAATTATTGCCCGGGCAAGAGCAACTATCTGGTCATATACTTTCAGAATGCTTAAACCATATTTCGAAACAGCATCCGGCATTTCACTTGACAAAGGGATTAAGATACTTGTAAAAGCAAAAGTTACTTTTCATGAACAGTATGGTTTAAGTTTAAATATTCTGGATATTGATCCGGGCTATACTTTGGGGGATATGGAAAGAAAAAAACAGGAAACCCTGAGACAACTGGAGAAAGATGGTGTACTTGAAATGAATAAACAAATTTCATTTCCCACTGCTCCTCAAAGGATTGCCCTGATTTCCTCTGAAACTGCTGCAGGCTACAGGGACTTTATGAACCAACTATTGTCCAATACTTATGGCTTCACATATTATGTTAAGCTTTTCCCTGCAATTATGCAGGGAGATGAAGCAATCCCATCTCTTACTAAGGCCTTAGACAAAATATACCTTCATGAGAATTTTTTCGATATAGTGGTAATTATCCGGGGTGGTGGATCAAAGTCAGATCTTAGCTGTTTTGA
>JAUVHQ010000270.1 GCA_030593185.1 Bacteroidota bacterium | reverse complement strand
TTGCCATTTTATGATAAGGAAGCAAATCAATATATTTTATATTCGGATATAACTTTTCAAGTAATGATTTCATCAGGTCAATATTTTTTTCAGAATCATTATATCCCGGCACAACCGGAAAACGAATTACAATATTCCTCTTTCTGTTTGATAACCATTCAAGGTTCTCAATAATAAGCTTATTAGAAACACCTGTATATTTTTTATGCAATTTATCATCCATATGTTTCAGGTCATAAAGAAACAGGTCAACCAACTTATGACCACTTTCCAATTTCTCCCTTCTTATATAACCCGCTGTATCTAAAGCAGTGTGAATGTTCCTGTTCCTGCAAGCAATAAGCAAACCGGTTAAAAATTCATATTGCATAAAAGGTTCTCCTCCCGAAAATGTCACTCCCCCTCCTGATTCCTCAAAGAAGATCTTATCCTTTTCAATCTCCTCCATCACTTCATTAACAGTCATCCAATAACCTATCTCTTTTTGTTTTTTAAATACCTTACCCTCCAGTTTATCAATATGCATATATAACTCAGTGTCAAAACACCTGCTTTCCGGGTTATGACACCACAGGCAACTCAAAGGACACCCCTTAAGGAATACAGTTGTCCTGATCCCGGGACCATCATGCAGTGCAAGTCTTTTTATATCAAAGATCAGACCTTTCATAAAAAAATTTAAAAACAGTTGGCAGTTGGCAAATAGTCAATTTCCCTAAATTAAAGTTAAACCCGGCAACAATTGTTGTACAAGAGAAACAGTTAAGATTAATTTAATGTTAAAATGGATACAGAAAGAGAGGAATGCTCCGGGAAATATTCTCTAATAGAAGATCCAGCACTCAAACAGGCATTTCCCGTTGCGGGAATAAAACGGAATATATTTGGGTTGTCTGTTCATGCTTTTTTGATGCATGGTACAAATTTAAAGCATTCTTAGATAGAATGTCAAGTATTTGAGTGAAAATTTACATTTACTCAGGTTCGTGCAACGGTTTTTTAGCTAATATCCTGAGAAGGTCTTCCTCTAATGTTTCAGCAGGAGTTTCAATAATTCTGCCCAACTCCTTTATGCCATCATAAACAATAAAGGTTGGAACTCTTTCAATTTTGAGTGCACTTATGTCCATTCCGGGAACCACCTTATCCCTGTTAACACTGATCAGT
This sequence comes from Bacteroidota bacterium, assembly GCA_030593185.1. GTDB lineage: Bacteria > Bacteroidota > Bacteroidia > Bacteroidales > VadinHA17 > JADFUQ01. Next base: position 2,398 of record JAUVHQ010000270.1, on the reverse strand, counting down.
TCCACTTTTTCATCCGGTATACCCGCATCATCCATAATCCTGTAGAACCTGGGCACTTCCCTCTGACTATCAGAACACCATGAACCCATAACTATCTTTACCCGTAATACATCATTGATCTGTTTTTTAAGTTTCTCAATAACACTTTGTTCAGGTGTATATTCCTCATATTCAAAATTATACCATTCCTGAAATGGTTCCATGGTAAATGCATCGCGATTACATTCTCCTATCAGTATCATGCTACCAACCCTTTCAGAAAATTCAATCTTGTTTATATTCTGCGAAAAGCCTGTTATTGCAATGAGAAGAAGAATCGTTACAAAGTAAAATTTTTTCATGTCAATTATTTTTTTTCAATGTAAAGATAAAAAAACCGGGAGCTAAATCCGTAACTATCCAGTGTCTTAAGTTTGAAATGCCTAAAATGGCTAATCTCATTATACTTTGCATTTTTAAGTCGACAATCTTCAGTCGGCAGTCGACAATCTGAAGATCGGGCTATTTATGCTTTTCAGTCCCGATTTATCGGGAATATGATTAAGTGATCGTATGTTATAATTGTTTGATTGTTATTTGCTTTCTTGCCGACTGTAGACTGTGGACTGCTGACTGATTAGTTACAAAAAATCATTTGTAATCCCGGTTTACACTTTTATGCTAAAAAAATATTATAATTTAAGCATACACAATATCCTATTTTTCAGGAATTGCCTTTAAAGTCTCAAGCAGGAATTCCCAGAATTTTGCTACTGTTTCAATATTTACTTTTTCATCCGGAGAGTGCGGGAACCGGATGGTTGGACCGAACGAGATCATATCCAGGTTTGGATAGACTCCGCCAAGTATTCCACATTCAAGACCAGCATGAATAGCCTTTATTTCAGGTACTTTACCAAACTTTTTATTATATACATCCTGCATTATTTTCAGGATAGATGAATCCATATTCGGTTTCCAGCCTTGATATTCACCATCAAATACAATTTCCACTCCAGCCGGTTCGAATACGCTTGTGAATATATTTTTTAGATCTTCCTTTGCAGTATCCACCGAACTTCTCATCAGGCACTGAATTTTAACCTCATTCCCTTCCAACTTAATCACAGCGAGGTTAGTTGATGTTTCAACCAGACCTTCCATATCAGTGCTCATCCTGACAACTCCGTTTGGACATGCATAAATAGTATTCAGAAGTTTCTCCTGTGACACCTTATCCATCACACTTTCAGGCATTTCAGCAGGTTTAGCTTCCAGTTTTAGATCCGGATCGATTGATGAAAACTCATTCTTAAATATTTTTTCGTATTCCTTAACACACTCTAAAAACTCCTTTTCGCTGGCAGCAGGCACAGTAACAATTGCAAAAGATTCCCTTGGAATAGCATTCCTCAGGCTTCCTCCATCAATCTCACCAATTCGTAATCCATGCTTTTTTGCAGCATGCCACATATACCGGTTCAGCAGTTTATTTGAATTCCCTTTTTCAAGAGGGATATCTATACCTGAGTGCCCGCCTTTTAAGCCCGATAATTCCAGTTTAAAAGCCTTATGCCCATTCGGTACATTTTCTTCAGTAAAAGTAATTTTCATATTGCCATTTGTACCTCCGGCACAACCAACATAAAGCTCACCTTCATCTTCAGAGTCCATATTGATAAGTATATCACCATTAAGAATACCTGCCTTAAGACCAAAAGCTCCGGTCATTCCGGTCTCTTCATCAATTGTAAACAGGGCCTCTACAGGTCCGTGCTGCAGGTCATCAGACTCCAGGATAGCCATTGCAGCGGCAACACCCATACCATTATCAGCACCCAGAGTTGTTCCATCAGCAGTTACCCAGCCATCATCTATAAAAGGTTTAATAGGATCTGTCTCAAAATCGAATGTCTTATCACTGTTTTTCTGGGGTACTATATCCAGATGTCCCTGAAGAATAACAGTTTTCCTGTTTTCCATTCCGGTAGTTGCAGGCTTCTTAATGATTACGTTACCTACTTCGTCCACAATAGTTTCAAGTCCAAGGTTTTCACCAAATTCACGCATAAACTGAATGATTTTCCCTTCCTTTTTTGAAGGTCTGGGAATCTGTGTCAGGCTATAAAAGTGCTTCCATAGCACTTTCGGATCAAGTTCACTAATATTCATACTCATAACTATATTGATTAATAATTTTGTACTAAATATATTCTATTGTTATTATAGCAAAAAGAGTAAGGGTGCGTTTTCGCACCCTTGTATGTTATTCTTTTATATTGCCAAAAGGCAGTTCAAGTCCGTATTTTTGCTTTGCATCGGCTTTTCTTAACTGAAATGCCAGAAATATTGAAATAACTCCAAGTATTACAAGCATAAATATTGGCCATAAATAATTATAAGGTGGTATTTCTCCTAC
>JAUVHQ010000175.1 GCA_030593185.1 Bacteroidota bacterium | reverse complement strand
TATCCTTTCCCGGTTCGCAAAAAATTCTAAAAATTAAATCAAGGACTTCATCGCTTCCATTTCCAAAGAATATTTTCTCTTTAGCAATATTTTTAAGCTCAGAAATCCTTTCTTTTAATTTGTTTTGATAAGGATCAGGATACCTGTTAATCCCATTATTAATAGGATTTTCATTAGCATCCAGATACACTTCGGCTTGCTCTGTAAATTCATCCCTGGACGACAAATATGCTTGTAGCTTTTTTATATTACCGCGTAATAGATTTTCCATAATTTATATTGTTTTCAGAAGTTAATCTCACTGTTACAGCATTTTTGTGAGCATGCAGACCTTCTGTTTTTGCCATAATCTCAATTGCATTTCCAATATTATTAATACCTTCTTTTGTTATTTTTTGAAACGTTATTTTTTTAGTAAAGCTGTCTAAATTCACACCGCTATAAGTTTTTGCGAAACCATCAGTTGGTAAAGTGTGATTTGTTCCTGAGGCATAATCACCAGCGCTTTCGGGCGTATAGTTCCCTATAAATACCGAACCTGCATTTATTATATTTTCTATGTAAAAATCATTATTCTCTGTTACCAGAATTAAGTGCTCCGGGGCATATTTGTTAACTATATCAATGGTATCCTGCATATCGTTCATGCAAATAAATTTTGAGTTTGCAATAACCTCCCTGGCAATATCTTTTCTTGGTAATTCTTTAATTTGAATATTTAGCTGCTTTTCAATATTATTTAGAACATTAGCATTGTTTGCAACACAAATTACATGACTGTCGACTCCATGTTCGGCCTGAGAAAGCAAATCGGATGCAACAAACACAGGATTAGCCGATTTATCGGTAATAATCAGTAACTCCGAAGGACCGGCAGGTAAGTCAATAGAAATACCTTTGTTTAAAGCAAACTGTTTTGCTGCTGTTACATATTGATTACCCGGGCCAAAGATTTTATATACTTTCGGTATACTTTCAGTTCCGAAAGTTAACGCTCCGATGGCTTGTATTCCGCCAACTTTAAATAATCTTGTAATTCCTGCTAAACTTGCTGTGTATAGAATAGCCGGATTTATTTCCCCGTTTTTATCAGGAGGAGTGCATAGGACTATTTCTTTACAACATGCAATTACAGCAGGAATAGCTAACATCAAAACAGTAGAAAATAAGGGAGCTGTTCCTCCGGGAATATAAATACCCACTTTTTCTATTCCTCGGCTTTCTTGCCAGCACTCAACTCCTTGAGAGGTTTCAATTATTTTCTTCTCTATTGTTTGCGATTTGTGAAACTTCTCAATGTTATTTTTTGCGATATTTATCGCTTCTTTTAATGTTTCAGAAATTTTATTCTCTGCATCACTTATTTCTGTTTTGCTTACTACAATTTCTGATAGATCAACTTTGTCAAATTTTTTTGTGTATCTGCATAAAGCTTCATCCCCATTTAATTCAATATCGTTAAAAACCTCTTTTACAATATCTTCTAAATCATAGAATGTTTTTGTCGGACGTTTTAAAATTATTGTCCAGTCTTTTCTTTCTGGTTCTATAATAATTTTCATTTCTTCATATTTTAAATTACCATTTTCTCAATTGGAATTACCAAAATTCCTTCTGCGCCCGCTTCTTTTAGTTCGTCAATTACTTCCCAGAACTTGCCTTTTTCTATTACAGAATGTAATGAACTCCAGCCTTCCTGTGCAAGGGGTAAAACTGTTGGACTTTTCAAAACCGGCAATATTGAACTTACCCGGTCAATTTTGTCGTTGGGAACATTTAGCAGGATATATTTGTTGTTTTTTGCACGTAAAACCGATTGTATTCTGAAAATTAGTTTCCTTAGTATTTTTTCTTTTTCAGAAGCTAACTGAAGTGTTTTAGCAAGGCATGCTTCCGATTTAAGAATGGTGTAAGCTTCTACCAAACCATTTCTAAATAAAGTACTACCAGAGCTTACAATGTCACAAATTCCATTGGCAAGTCCTATGTTTGGAGCTATTTCAACTGAGCCTGAAATAACATGTAACTCGGCTTGTATATCCTTTTCTTTTAAGAAATTATTTAAAGTATTTGGATAGGAAGTAGCAATTTTTTTTCCTTGAAAATAATCTAAACCAACGCCCTCGAACTCTTTTGGAACAGCCAAAGAAACCCGGCATTTCGAGAAACCTAGTTTTTCGATTATTTCAACTTTTTTTTGTTTTTCTATTAAGAGATTTTCTCCTACTATAGCAATGTCAATAACCCCATCTTCGAGATATTGAGGGATGTCTGAATTACGCAGGTATAAAATTTCCAATGGAAAATCACATGCAGTTGCTTTTAACTGGTCTTTACCATTGTCAATTGAAATGCCGCAATCTTTTAGCAGTTTTACAGAGTCTTCGTTTAATCTTCCTGCTTTTTGGACTGCAATTTTTAATTTTACTTCTGATTTACTCATTTATTGTTTTCGTTATGCCTGAGTAAATCTTATGGAAAGAAAAATCCCATCTGATTTACTCAGACGGGATTTGTAATATTATTTGCAATTTACATACAACATCACATTCTCGCCTGATAGCAAGTTGAATGATGTACATGATGCAATTGCATAAATTTCATTTCTGTTTTATTTCTGACAAAATTAATAAACTTCTATATTTCTACAAATAAATTTATAAAATAATTTTGTTCAAATAATATAACACAACAACTGAAATTTAAATAATATATCGTGTGGATTTATGTTTTATACAAGAATAACGTTATTCTTTTTTATGTTACTTATATTGTTTTAACCAATGTATAGATCAAGAATGGTGAAAAGGGCGAAAATAATACTTGCTATGCCATTGGTTGTAAAGAATGCAAGGTTAATTCGGCTCAAGTCATTGGGTTTTACCAGGAAGTGCTGGTAGGTAAGTAAGATCAGAAAAATTGCGGATCCGGTCCAGTAGTAAGCTCCCAGGTGAGCAATAAGTCCGGGTGTTATTATAAAACCTGCAGTAAGTAAATGGAATATGTTTGAAACCCACATAGCTTTTTTCTTGCCAATAACAGCCGGAATTGATTTGAGTTGAAGTGATTTATCAAATTTTTCATCCTGTAAGGAATAGATAATATCGAATCCGCCTACCCAGAAAAGTACTACCAATGAATATAGGACAGGTATAATATTGAACCTGCCTGTTACAGCCAGATAGGCGCCGATCGGCGCCAGAGATAAACCCAAACCGAGTACAAGATGACTAAGTGATGTAAACTTTTTTGTAAAACTATATCCTAATATGATAAGTACGGCAATCGGTGATAGTCTGAATGTGAGCCTGTTGATAAAATAGGTGGCAATAAAAAATAATATCACATTGATGATGACAAAGGGTAGTGCAGACCTGGCTTTAATTATTCCGGCAGGAATTTCACGTAGAGCTGTACGTGGGTTTTTTCCATCTATTTCCTTATCTGCATACCTGTTAAAAGCCATAGCTGCATTACGGGCGAAGATCATACATAGAATTACCAGGATAAAAGTGACATAGTTAAGTTCTGCTTCAGTTAAACGGACTGCAATAAAAAAGCCGATCAGGGCAAAGGGCATTGCAAATACTGTATGACTGAACTTAACCATCGAAAGATAGTTGTTCATCCTGTTAAATGATTTCTTCATCATTAATCTCTCTTTTCCTGTTTAACTTAATAGCAAATCCTGATAGATTTCGTAGTTTTCTTTATCAAAAATAGCAAATATTACCTTTTCTATCTCAGGGTGTTGGTTAAGAAAAGAGGTGACAGTAGAAATGGCAATTCCGGCTGCTTTTTCTTTTGGGAAACCATATATACCGGTGCTTATGTTAGGGAAGGCAATTGTTTTTAATTGTTTTTCAGTAGCAATTTCAAGGCTTCTTTTATAGCATGAAGAAAGCAAATTCTCTTCTTCTTTTTTCCCTCCCTGCCATACAGGACCAACTGTATGGATTACAAAGCCGGCAGGAAGATTATATCCTCCTGTAATTTTTGCATTACCTGTTTCACAGCCATCGAGTTTTCTGCATTCTTCAACCAGTCCGGGACCGGCTGCCCGATGTATTGCACCATCAACACCACTGCCTCCCAGCAGGGATTTGTTGGCAGCATTAACAATTACATCTACATTCAAACCTGTAATATCACATTGTTTAATCTCAATTTTGTATTTCATAGCTATCTGATCTTAGCTCCAAGTTCTTTTTCAAAAGTGCGGATAAAATTTTGCATGGTTTTGTCTATCCTCTTATCTGTTAGGGTTTTCTCAGTATCCTGGAGGTAGAAACTTATTGCATAAGACTTCTTATTCTTGCCGATTTTTTGATCTTCAAAAACATCAAAAAGATTTATCTTTTTCAGGAGCTTCTTTTCGGTTTTCCATGCCAGCTCTTCTATCTGTGAAAAACTGACAGATTTATCAAGAAGAAGAGCCAGATCACGTTTCACTTCCGGGAATCTGGGAATTTCAGAAAAAGACATATCATTTCTTACCATGAGATTCAACATTGTATCCCATGAGAAAATACCATAATAAACAGACTGGTCGATATCGAAATTCCTGGTTATGGTTGGTTTTAATTGCCCAAATTCAACAATTGTCTTATCAGATGCAAGATATTTAAGCCCTTCAGAAAAGTAGTGTGCCCCGGAAGGAACTGATTCGATATCTTTAGTTGTAATACCTGTTCGTTTAAGTATTCTTTCAATATATGACTTAAGGTGAAAAAAATCGGTTGGTTTATCCTGGCTGGTCCAACCCGGTTCATTTTTTTGTCCTGAAGTAAATAGAGCTAAATTTTCCCGTTCACAATAATTGTCAAGTTTATTATCAGAGTCTTTTTTAACCTTATAATAGCAGTTTCCAAATTCGAACAGCTTCAGGTTATTTATTTGCCTGTTAATATTATATGAAATGGATTCAAGTCCACCATATAATAAGGTCTGACGCATTACATTAAGGTCATAACTCAGTGGATTATATAATCTTACTGTATTTTGTTCAGGGAAATCGTAATTATCTTTATAATAATCATAACTGGTTAATGAGTTACACATGATTTCGAAGAATCCCTGGCTTGATAACAGATCAGATACTATATTCTTAATTTTTTCTTTATCAGGTTTGGGGATAGCAGAAATCGTAGATACTATTTTATCGCTAATTTCAATATTATTATATCCGTAAATTCTTAAAATTTCCTCAATTATGTCTGCTTCGCGAGTTACATCGACGCGGTAAGCGGGGACTTCAAGACATAGAATATCATCTTTTTCACCGGTTATTTTAATTTCAAGAGCCGTAAGTA
>JAUVHQ010000062.1 GCA_030593185.1 Bacteroidota bacterium | reverse complement strand
CTGGCATCGGGAAAGAATTGTGGGAAGAATTTTATGTTTCTCCGTTGTAGCCAAAATAAAAATAGCATGTGCCGGGGGTTCTTCAAGTGTCTTCAGAAAAGCATTAAACGCTGAAGCAGACAACATATGAACCTCATCAATGATATATGTAGAATACTTTCCTACCTGTGGAGGAACCCTAACCTGGTCTATCAAGCTGCGTATATCATCTACCGAGTTATTTGATGCGGCATCAAGCTCATGTATATTATATGAACGTGATTCATTAAAAGATTTGCATGACTCACATTCATTACAAGCTTCGATATTATTGCCTGGATTTTGACAATTAATGGTTTTCGCAAATATCCTGGCACAGGTTGTTTTTCCAATCCCCCTTGGTCCGCAAAATAGATATGCATGCGCAATTTGATTTTTGCTTATCGCATTTTTTAAGGTATTGGTAATTGAAGTCTGCCCAATAACCGAATCAAAATTTTGTGGTCTGTATTTACGGGCTGAAACAATAAAATTCTCCATATAAAAATGATATAATTAGCTGATATTTAGCTGCCTGGATCAGATTCCATGAACTGCCCCACTGCATTTACAAAGATAAAAGAGTTTGAATAAACTCCAGATGAATTTGCTATTATTTTATTTATTATAGCAAGTTGTCTTACTAATTCTTTGATCTACTTATAATTTGGAGAAAAACTTAATTTTTAAGTTTTATAAATAATTAGTTAATAGTCGGCAGTCCACAGTCCACAGTCGGCAAGAGAGCAAATAACAATCAAACAATTATACACACGATCACTTAATCACATTCCCGATAAATCGGGACTAAAAAGTATAAATAGCCACGCCTTTAGATTGAAGACTGAAGATTGCTGACTGCCGACTGAAGATTGCCGACTTAAAAATGCAAAGTATAATGAGATCAGTCATTTTAGGTATTCCAAATTTTTTATGCTGAGCGCAGCCGAAACGAAGGCACTTAATAGCTACAAAAACCGGTATAATTGTTTTGCTTTCAATAAAAAATATATTATTTTTGCGAGCCTTAAAAATAGTTTTTTATAACAAAATAAGTAATTTTATGTTAAAGCAGTACGAAACCGTTTTCATTGCAACTCCCGTTTTGTCTGAGACCCAGATGAAGGAAGCGGTTAAAAAAATCAAGCGGATCATTACCGGCGGTGGTGGTGACATCGTGCATGAAGAAAATTGGGGGCTTAGAAAGCTCGCTTATCCTATTCAGAAAAAGTCAACCGGATTTTATTACCTTTTAGAATTTCGTTCGGAAGGTGAACTAATTGATAAATTGGAAACTGAATACCGTCGTGATGAGAAGATCATCCGGTTCCTGACCTTCAGGATGGACAAATATTCTATTGCATACAGTGAGAAAAAAAGGAAACAAAAAGAAATCGAAAAAAAAGAGGAGGAATTAAAAAATGGCTAATGAATCAGAAATAAGATATCTAACCCCTCCAACAGTTGAAGTTAAAAAAGAAAAATACTGTCGGTTTTTAAAGAACAGGATCAAATATATTGACTATAAAGATCCGGAATTTCTAAAAAAGTTCCTTAATGAACAGGGGAAAATTCTGCCAAGAAGGATAACAGGAACTTCACTTAAGTATCAAAGAAAGGTGGCACAATCTGTTAAAAGAGCACGCCATCTGGCACTATTGCCTTATGTTACAGATATGCTAAAATAGAGGAGAGATATTAATGGAAATTATATTATTAGAAGATCGGTCAAATTTGGGTCATAAGGATGAAATTATTATTGTAAAAGATGGCTACGCGAGGAATTTTCTAATTCCAAAAGGTTACGCAATAATGGCTACTAAATCAGCACGTAAGGTGCATGATGAAAATCAAAGACAGAGAGCACATAAGGAAGAAAAAATCAAGAATGAAGCAGTAGCTATGGCTGCAAAGATGGAAAGTATTACACTTTCTCTTGGTGCTAAAACAAGCTCAAAAGGTAAAATATTTGGATCGGTAAATACTATTCAAATAGCTGAAGCTCTTGCTACTAAGGGATTTGAGATAGATCGGAAAAACATATCTCTGAAGGAAGAAGCTATTAAAGAAATTGGGAAATATTCTGCATCTATTTATTTACATAAGGATGTTTCCGTGGAAATTGATTTTGAGATTGTCGCTGAATAATTCAATTTTTTAAAAAAATAAAACCCCGGTAACCCCGGGGTTTTTCTGTTTATTAAGTATGATTAATCAGTTATATTTTTGAAATCATCAATTTTTACTTTATTAGTTAACATTGAAATTTGATCATAAGTTAGATTACCTACAATACTTAATCCCAGGAACGAATCTTCTTCTCTAATAAGCATCATAATTTCATCAATATTACCTGTTTCATTCTCATGTATCTTGAACCGTACCGAATGATCAATATTATTAATCATAAATAAATCTTCAAAATTTTCTTCAGAGAGTTTCTGATTAAAATCTTCAAGAATCATATCCCGTTTTTCAGATCCTGTACTTTTATCACAAATAATAACTTTTATCATTTCCATTTCTGCCAGTAATTCCATTAAACCGGTCTCCCCTGACTTATCCAACAGAAGATTAACAATTCCCGGTGGTATACGAAAAATATAAATACCTTCCTGTCCTTCATATTTCTCAAAAATATCTCTGGCAGCTTTCCCACGGTTGTTCTGGCATGAGGAAGTTATTACCAGGAAAACGGCTGTTATCATGAAGAAATAAAGTCTGAACATTTTTCTATCCATTATATGTGTTTTTTAACCGGTCTCATTTAATTAACTAATGATCTTTCTCGTCAATCTTTTCCAGTTCATCAAGCCCCTGTACATTTATAGATTTTGAGAGCCTGGAAATACTTTTCAGATCAATAATCCCTCTTATTGAAATCAGTGTATTATTTCTTTCTCCGCCGATAACCAGCAACAATTCCACAATTTTATCTTCTTTTTCTTTAACGAGAAATTTTATATCCTGATCTTTTTCTTTTACTACCATCAGCTCTTCATATTCATCTAAAGAGAGTTCATTCATTATCTCTTCATAAAAATTGATATCAGGATCAAGCAACGATTCATCTTCAGTTGTCAGAATCTTAATGCTTTCGATATTGCTTATCATCTTGTTAAAATCATCATCGCCAGCTTCCATATCAGAAAACATACTGAACATCTTGCTGGATATTAATACAGTTGTAAATCCATCTTTGCCGCTATATTTTTCAAAAAGCTTATCCACCGGATTTCTCTGCGCAAATGCGCTTAATGATATCATAATCAAGATAAACGCATTAAAAAAGACTCTGTTTGTTTTCATTTTTTTTAATTTATTTATGGAATTAAATATTGTACAAAAATGTTATTTACAATCAAATATTATCTTCGATTGGATTAATAATTTTTGATAAAATCTCCAAATTTCTTAAACCTGTTCCAAAAAGGGAAATTGTATAGATACTTTTGGTGCTGTATTCAATTTTAGAAATATTGCTTAATGGCTTCGTTGCTTCATCCAATTTCCCAATAGCATAGAGATCTTTTGTTCCCTCGTTGAGTTTCGCAGATACAAAAAGAAGAGTTTCTTTTGTTTGCATATAGGCAATTTCCGGATTATTATAAGTATCCTGCATGGAAGTATTGAAAATAAAAGCAAAATATACAACTATCAGTAATGCTATTACTGCAGCAGCACTGCTTACCATATAAAGTATCTTTTTACGTTTTGCAAATCTTTTTGCTCCTTCCTGTTCTGCTCCTTTAATAACATTTATGATTTTATTCTCAAGTTCCTTGTCAGGTTTTTCATCCTTGCCTCCTACATGATAATAGGTAAATAATTCCTGTTCTGCCCACATGTGACGGGGAACATCATTTGTAGTAAAGAAGTCCTTTAACTCCTTTTCCTCTTCGATTGTAGATTCTCCGCTATAAAATCTTTGCAATAGAAGTTCTATTTTCTTTAGATCCATTTTGGTAAAGTTTATTAAGTTCTTCTCTTACTTTTGTCCTTGCCCGTGATACAGACACGCGCAGTGTATTAACATTTTCTTTCATGATTTCACTTATCTCATGATAACTGTTCCCTTCAATATCTCTAAGGTGTATCACCATCCTCTGTTGTTCGGGCAGATTATTAATAATATCTTTTACATGTGATACAGCATCTTTCAGGTCAAGCTTCCTGTCTGCTGTATCATCAATCATTATTGGGTCGTTATAATAATAATTATCTTCAACTAAAACAGTGTGTGTTGTCCTGATTTTATCCAGGCAATAGTTTCTTGTAACAGTCATTGCAAATGCTTCAAGACTCCTATACTCTTTAAGCTTATTCCTTAATTTCCAAAGCTTTAGAAACACTTCCTGAATTGCATCCTCCGCTTCCTCCCTGCGTTTCAATATTCTGAATGCAAAAGAGTACAACTTGTTGTTTAGAGGTAAAACAATATTTTTAAACTCTTCGCTATTCATAATTCAGGAAAACTGAAATTTACAAAAAAATAATTCCAATATACAATAACATACCCGTCTTCATTGTTGACAAGACACTACTTTTCTTCTTCAAGCTTCTCTAAGTGTTCCATCCCGGTACCCTTCATTGAAGAAGCAAGTTTGGAAATATGTCTTAAATCGATATTTCCCGTAATGCTTATTAGGGCATTACTATCCTTCCCTCCTACAATAAGAAGAAGTTCAGTGATTATTCCATTCTTTTCTTTTGAAAGAAACATAACATCCTGATCCTTTTCTTTTACAACAAGCAATTCGTCATATTCATCAATAGGTAATTCATCCATAATTTCTTCATAAAAATTAAGGTTGTTCCCATTTATGAATTCAGAATCTGAAGCAAGGATTTTGATAGTTTCAAGCTTATCAACCAGTTCATCCACATCGGGATCACCCAGGTTCATCTCACCAACCATTCTAAAAAGGTTCTTGGAAATATACACTGTCGTAAACCCCTCTTTTTCCGCATATTTTTCAAATAGTTTATTTACACTTGGATGCTGTGAAAAAACAAGCAGCGGAAAAACAGAAACCAAAACAATTAAACTCAACTTTTTCATAATTCATTCATTTAAATTATTAATATTTATATCATCTCTAATACATAGACGAACCAGGAATCAATCCATTACAGATTTAACTAAAAATCAGTCGGCAGTCTACAGTCGGCAATCCACAAAAAAGCAATAAGAGCATAGAGCAAAGGGCTTAGAGCGAAGAAACATGTTATGTAATCAGTAACAAGCTTCATCCGCCGTATCCGCCTTGGCGGAGAAGGCAGATAACCAATAACAAGCAATTTGAAGTAATTAATTGAAGCTAATGGTTAGAGGGCAGGTGTTACGGGTTAAAGAAAGGTTTAATTTTTTCAATAAAAATATCCGGTGGTCTGGTGGGTTTTCGAGTATTATTGTTCATAAAAATCAGTGTTGTATTCCCGGTAACCACCAGCTTTCCGTCTTCGTTAAAAATTTCATAATTAAAAAGTATTTTCACTGAAGGCATTACCGGAACAGTGGTTTTTATTGTTAGAAGATCATCGTAAACGGCCGGATGATGATACTTTATTTGCAGTTCAGTGACCGGAAGTATAATTCCGTTATTTTCAATTGACCGGTATGTAAGGTTAAATTCCCGCATCAGGTTAGTACGTCCCACTTCAAAATAAAGCGGATAATTGCCGTAATATACAATCCCCATTTTGTCTGTTTCACCATATCTAACTCTCACTTGTGTTTCTGCTGAATACATGAAATGTGTATTTTTGAGGTTATCTTATTAGAAGCCTTAAACCCACCTTCTTATATAGTGAGTATTTACAATTAAATATAGAACTTATAAAATATTAACAGGTTATTCAAAAGGTGAATCGGGTTCTTTTGCCAGGTAATAATAAAAAAGTTTGTCCAGATATGATGGATACCATTTTTTCATAATTGCAGAACCCTTTGCTACAAAAGTAAGGAGTACCTTTTTTTTTCTTTTTTGTATCCCTTTTAAGATAGCTTTTGCAACTTCCGCAGGCATCATCATTTTACCTTCCTTCCGTGGAGATTCACCCTGAAGTGATCCGTCGGCAATAAGAGCCGACCTTCTGACATTTGATGCAGTGAACCCGGGAATTACCAGCATAACATGAAGGTCTGTTTTTCGGTTTTCAATTCGAAGGGAACTCATAAATCCATGCATTGCATGTTTTGATGCTGAGTAACCTATTCGTCCCGGCATACCATGAAACCCTGCAACTGAAGACACTCCGATAACAAATCCTTTATTTTCCATTAGATAAGGGAGGGCATACTTAGTGCAATAAACAGTGCCAAAAAAATTCACCTCCATTAATGTACGAATCACTTTAAGGTCAACATCTTTAAACAAAGCCCTCATAGAAATTCCAGCGTTATTAATAAGGATATCAATAGTTTTGAAATGGCTAACAGTTTCTTCAATCAGGTTCCTGCAATCCTGTTCTGAACTCACATCAGTTTTTACAGCAAAAACATCTGCTCCTTTTTCTTTGAGTTCTGTCGCAATTTTATCCAGTTTCTCTTTATTTCTTGCAGCAAGAACAATTTTAGCCCCCCTTTCAGCCAGAAGTTGTGCAGTAGCCAAACCAATTCCCGAAGATGATCCCGTAACAATAGCAACTTTATTTACAAAAAAATCCTTCATTTCTTTATTATTAACTAACAATACAAAGCTAAAAATATTCAGGAAAATAAGTTATAAAAAAAACTGTATAAACCTTTTGCAGATAAAAATAATGATATTACTTTTGCGGACAATCTAACGATTCAGTAGCTCAGTTGGTAGAGCACATCCCTTTTAAGGATGGGGTCCTGGGTTCGAGACCCAGCTGGATCACGCATAAAGCCCCGATAATCACCGGGGCTTTTGTTTTTCACAGATATCTTAATAATAAGTTTCATTATAAGATAAATTTAGTTTCAACTGAAGAGATTTGTATTTAAAGGATTGATTTCCCTAGCTTTAAATATAATATTTTTTGTAATATTGAGAACCTGGTAACGATATATATTTTTTAATTACGTTATTAATAACGTTATTAATAACGTTATTTCTGATATGGAGATGAAAATAATACAAATGGTATTTCTCTTCCCTGATACAAAATCTTATTTTTGTCCTAAACAATAATAGAAATTATTTAATGGATGCCGAAGTTACAATTATTGGTGCAGGTGTAATTGGTCTCGCTGTATCTGCAGCTTTGTCCGGTTGCAAAGGACCTGTGTTTGTTATTGAACGGAACCGTACTTTCGGACAGGAAACCAGCAGCAGGAACAGTGAAGTAATACATTCAGGGATCTACTATCCTTATGGTTCACTTAAAGGGAAACTATGCCTGGAAGGAAAAAAGAAGATATATGCTTATTGTAACAAAAATGATATCCCATACAGGAAGTGTGGAAAACTAATTATAGCTACAAAATCAAGTGAAAAGCCACATTTATTAGAAATTCTTAAAAGGTCAAGGAGCAATGGAGTCACAGATGGAAGGATCATTGAGCAGGATGAAGTCAATGAGCTTGAACCATATGTAAAAGCAACCATAGCATTATACTTTCCCACATCAGGAATCATTGATTCTCATCGCCTGATGAAACAACTTGAAGCAGAATCGGTTATTGGAGGTTCGCAAATGGTTTACGGAGCTGAAGTTATTGGTATTGAGAAAATTAAAAATGGCTACCGTGTTGATCTGATTGATGCCGATAAACAAAAATTTAATTTTTCTACAAAAATGATCGTTAATGCTGCCGGACTTAATGCCGGTAAAATTGCCGGATACCTGGAGATTAATGATCCTGATTACAGGGTATATTACTGGAAGGGTGAATATTTTGGAGTGGGAAATGGTAAGAATAAATATGTAAACAGTCTTGTCTATCCTGTTCCCGAACGTAACACGGTTGGTTTAGGGATCCATACCACGGTTGATCTGGGTGGTGGCTTAAAACTCGGACCTAATGCAATATGGCTTGCTGATGATAACCTGGACTTGAAGGTTGATCCCACGAATTCAGTCGTTTTTTATAATACAGTAAAGCATTTTCTCCCTTTCCTGGAGTTGGATGATCTGACACCTGATCAGGCCGGGATCCGTACAAAACTCCAAAAACCCGGTGATCCGGTCAGGGATTTTATTATAAACGAGGAGAGTAACAGGAACATGCCGGGACTGGTAAATCTGCTTGGTATTGAATCTCCTGGACTTACTGCATCTCTTTCAATAGCTGATTACGTTAAAGGTTTGTTAAAATTATAATCACTCCGAATTACTTGCTTCTGATTTCCGGCGCGATATAAATTTTAGGACCAATATGTCAATCACTATTTGTATTAGTACTTTTCAATTGCAACTTAAGCTTTTCCAGGTCCTGCTTTAATCCTGCTACAGTTGACATCAGGTGGCTTTCCGGAATTACCGGGTCCGGGACTTCATTGCTTATATAATTAACAAATTTCCAGATTTCCTTAACCTCATTAATATGAACATCATATGGCGCGTAAATGGGGTTCAGTGAATATAATCTCAAAACTTGTCTTTCCTTTACTAAATCCTCGATGACTTTAAATACGATCCCGTCATCTATGGTAAAAACAATGTATGCGTGCCCGCTGGCAATGTCGTTCCAATCCTGCACATACTCCCCGGTAACCCATGAGCCATCCGGTATAGGCAACATAGAATCTCCTTTTAAATGAAATGTTCTGTATTTGCGTTCCCGCGAGAGAAAGGGCAGCCTGAATGTAGGCAGCTCTGAGATGAATTCAGGATCGGCATAACCTGTCCGGTATCCTGCTTTGGCTTTTTCAGGTACAAGCTCAATATTCTCATTGTCTTCAGTGTCAACAGTTGTAGCTAAAACCCGCAGTTTACTTCCTTTAATATAAACGTCACACCCTCCTTCAAGCTGCCTTAGCTGACTTTCCGAAAGGTTGCCAATATCCACCCTGATAAGCGTGTCAATTGATATATTATAAAATTTGGAAAAAATCAGCAGGGTGGTAATATTGGGATATGCAACCCCATTCTCATAACCACTAAGAGTTGAACGTTTTATATTAAGGGCATGAGCAACATCATCCTGGGTACGTCCACGCCGTTTTCTTAAGAATTTAATGTTTGTATTAAAATACATAATTTAAAAGTTTAGTTATACTTATTTTTTTCCTTCCCCTAAATCCCCCTCAAGAGGGGGACAACTAATGTTTTCCCCTGTGCCTCACTGCAAAAAAAGGAACAACTATGTCTCCCCCTTGGGGGAGATTAGAGGGGGGAATTCAAATATTCACAGACATATAAACATATTGCTCAATCCTGTCAATTACACTTCCGATATCATTTAATATTTCCCCATCAGTAAATCTGTTCACTATAAAACCTGCTGATTCAAGATCTTTCTGTTTTATTAAATCTTTCCTGTATGTTTTTTCCCAGTCGTGTGTAATTCCATCAACTTCAATTATCAGCATA
>JAUVHQ010000263.1 GCA_030593185.1 Bacteroidota bacterium | reverse complement strand
AGTATCCGGATTTTTTCACATGGAAGTTCACGAGCGGGTTTGCGCCATGGTTTTTTGTGGGAGCGAGTAACAACCGAACTGCCGATAGGCAGTGAGCTCGCGAATACCTTTGAAAATAAATTTATTTATGAGCAAATACCATAGAACTTGTAAAAAGGTGGAAAATATAAGTAACCCTGACTCTAACATAAAAGATTTAAACGTATGAAAAGGACCCTATGGATTTATTGTTTAATTATTATCCTTGTTGGAACAGGATTCCTTTTAGTGATTGATACAAAAAACAAAATAATTCGTAAAGGAGAATTGGCTGATAAGACATTTGAGCAAATTTGCATTTCGTACAAAAAAAGGTTCTCACTGGCAAAACAAATTTTTCCGGATACTCTTAAATTAGAAAAGGTGACTGTCCCGGCTATTCAACCTGTATCATCCGGTTCTAATACAAATAATGAAAACTCTATTTACGATTATTTTAAGGCAAATATGCACTTCCAGAGAAAACTTGACAGTATGATCATGCTGGCATCCAACAGTGAAGGATCAAATGAAATAATCGAAGTTAAGCTAAAAAATAATGCAAAAGAGATTTACCGATTAAAAATAAGCTATCACAAATACACGAAAGATTATAACACATTCATAAAACAATTTCCCAGGAACTATTATGCCAACATCCTGAATTTCGCACCAAAGGTATATTATGATGAAAACAATTTAAACCAGGGTGATTAATTAGTTTGCTATGTTAAAACTGAATATTAACTTTGATCTCCATATAAAATATCTCTCTATAGAAATTAACAGAAGGAAGATTTTTTTATCAGCTGTACTAATTGAATTTTTTTCTAATTTGAATAAATAAAAACAATTATGAAAAAGAAACTAAAAAAATATCTGATCTTTATGCTTGTACCGTTTATTACAAGTTGCGGTTATAACACTATGGTTACCCTGGATGAAGGGATAAGTTCGCAGTGGGCCCAGGTTGAAAATGCCTATCAGCGGAGAGCCGACCTTATTCCAAACCTGGTGAACACAGTGAAAGGATATGCCGATTTTGAGAAAGAGACTCTCACACAAGTGATTGAAGCTCGTTCAAAAGCTACTTCAATAAACATTGACCCGGGTAACATTACTCCGGAAGCTATCAGTCAGTTCCAAAACGCACAGGCCGGTCTTAGTTCAGCGCTTTCAAGATTAATGGTTGTTGTGGAAAGATATCCTGAACTTAAAGCGAACCAGAATTTTCTTGAGCTCCAGGCACAACTGGAAGGCACCGAAAACAGGATTGCAGTTGAACGAAGAAAATTCAATGAAGCCACCCGCCAGTATAACACTTACATAAGAAAGTTTCCGAAAAATATTGTAGCCGGGATTTTCGGTTTTGATAAGAAAACATATTTCGAAGCTGAAGAAAAAGCAAAGGAAGTTCCTAAAGTGGAGTTCTAGGAACAAGGCAGAAGGCAGAAGGCAGAAGGCAGAAAGGAAGAATGAATCGCAAAGACGCAGAGGCGCAGAGACGCAAAGAAGAGAGGAAAATGAGAAGAGGGAAGAATGAAGAGTTTAAGGTTTGAAGATGTTTGAGGTTTGAAGAGTTAAACCAGTAACCAGCACACAGGAACCAGCTTTGTCCACCATAGTTTTAACGAAGGTGGATAACCAGCATCAAGGTGAAAAGCATAATTCTCTAATAATAAACAATAGCAATACATGAAACCGTCAGATTTTTTAAGCAAAGATGATAAGACACTGATTACCCGCGCTATAAAAAACGCCGAACTAAATACTTCCGGTGAAATCAGGGTACATATTGAAAATAGATGTAAAACTGATGTTTTAGACCGTGCTTCCTACCTTTTCGAGAAACTGGCTATGCATAAAACAGAGAAAAGAAATGGTGTTTTGTTTTACCTGGCAGTTAAAGACAAAAAATTTGCCATATTGGGAGATGCCGGGATAAACGAGGTTACACCTGATGATTTCTGGGAAAATATTAAAGAAACCATGCTGAGTCATTTCAAGGAGGAGGAATTTGCCAAAGGCCTCGAAAAAGGAATTGAAATGGCAGGTGAACAACTTAAAGATCATTTCCCATACCAATCAGATGATATTAATGAATTATCGGATGAAATATCTTTTGGTAATGAATAGGGAAGAATGGAATGTTCCAAAAATGCTTGACTATTAAAAACAAATTATGAACATATGAACCGAGCATGACAAAAACAAAACTATTTTAACACACACAGAGATGATTATTTTTTGTTATGCGAGCTACATCTGACAATTAAAAATTAAATATAAACAGATGAAATATATTATTACTCCATTGTTAACGATTCTCCTGTTGTATCCGGCAATTGCCCAGGATATACCTGAACGCCCGGTTCCTCCGAGACTTGTTAATGATATGGCTGGTTTTTTCTCGCCGGATAAAGTCGTTCAACTTGAGAAAAAACTGGTCTGGTTCAACCAGCAAACTTCCACCCAGATCGCTATTGTAACGGTAAAGGATCTTCAGGGTTATGACATTTCCGACTTTGCTTTCAGGCTGGGAGACAAATGGGGAGTGGGACAAAAAGGGTTCAACAACGGAATTGTAATTCTCATTAAACCTAAAACCCCAGGAGAAAAAGGAAAAATATTCATTGCCACCGGTTATGGACTTGAAGCTGTAGTTCCCGATGCAATAGCAAAGCGTATAGTTGAGGTGGAAATTCTCCCTGAGTTCAGGAAAAACAATTATTATAAAGGGATTGATAATGCGATAAATACACTTTTTTCCCTTACAAAAGGTGAATTCTCACCAAAAGAATATGCACAAAAAACATCACAGAATGAAGCTCCCGCGTTTGGTATCGGGGGATTTTTCTTGTTGATTATACTGTTTTCAATATTTGGGCGTCTGCAAAGGGCACGGCATTATTCCGTTGGACATAGTGTACCTTTTTGGACAGCCATGTTCCTGGCCGGATCAGCACGTCCTCGTGGTGGAGGTTTTAGTAGTTTCTCTTCGGGAAGCGGTAGTTTTGGCGGATTTGGAGGCTTTGGAGGCGGAGGTTTTGGTGGTGGCGGCGCAGGTGGCAGCTGGTAGCAGGTAGTACTTTGAAATAAAATTTAATTACGTTATTAATAACGTAATTAATAACGTAATTATATTTACTAAATTTTTACTTCTTTCCCTTAGTTCCCTTTTTTTCCTTAGTTTCCTTTTTTTCTTCCGGCTCTGAATCAATATTTTCATCTACAAGGATACGGCCACAATATTCACAAACGATAACTTTTTTCCTTGATTTGATATCAAGCTGACGTTGAGGAGGAATTTTATTAAAACAACCACCACAGGCGCCTCTTTCTATAGTAACCACTCCAAGTCCGTTTCTGGCATTCGACCGGATTCTCTGGTAAGCCGAAAGAAGGCGGGGGTCAATCTGATCATGGAGCCCTTCAGACTTCTTAATTAGATTTTCTTCCTCCTTTTTAGTATCGGCAATAATATCGTCAAGCTCTGATTTTTTTTCTTTCAGATCGTTTTGCCTTTCATCAAGAGCAGAAACAGAGGTTTCTATAATCTCGCCTTTTTCTTTAACCTGCTGTGTGAATTCTTTAATCCGTTTTTCGCACAACTCCATCTCAAGATTCTGATATTCAATTTCTTTAGAAAGCGAATCAAATTCCCGGTTATTCCTCACATTCATTTGTTGATCTTCATACTTCTTTATAAGTTCTTCAGCCTGTTTAATTTCATTCTTTTTTGCCGTTACTGAGTCCTCCATATTCTTAACTTCACCTTTAAAATTATCAACACGAGTTTCAAGACCGGCAATTTCGTCTTCCAGA
>JAUVHQ010000250.1 GCA_030593185.1 Bacteroidota bacterium | reverse complement strand
TATATACCAGGACTTGCTTCCGATCTGCCATTAATTTTACCATCCCATCCTTCCCAATCCTTTATAGCTGCACCATGTCCGGTATATTCATATATTCTTTTTCCAAGCCGGTTGAATATTTGGACATAAATACTCTGTAGTGACTTCCCGTAAACTATAAATTTATCATTATAACTATCTTCGTTTGGTGTAAAAACATTAGGGATGTCAAGAGCAGAAGGATCAACTTTAATATATTGGAATTTAAATGTATCAACACAATACTCCTCACTCCTTGCTATAAGTACCACCTCATATTCAATGTTTGGATCATAATAAGTATGCGGTGCAGGGGTCTCAAGTATTGATATTGTATCATCGCCAAAGCGCCATTCATACTCAACTGCATTAAGGGAGTTATTTGTAAACGAAACCACTAAAGGAGCTTCTCCCTCCGATGGATCTGGTTCGAAATCTGCCTTTACATGAATTGACTCGTAAAACAGGGATGCCTCATTTGAACATCCGAAACTATCGGTTACGGTAAGGTAATACCATGTATCCTCATATGGCGGTTGATATGTAACAGGGTTAATTTCAATATCCGGAAATGGAATTGAAGATTCAGGATCAGACCACCAGTGAAAACTTACCCCGTTTCCAAGTAAAATAGAAGAATTATCTGTTGTATCATAATAAAAAAAGGGTGTAGTACCTGCATATCCGTTAAGTGCAACATATGGGCATTTATGGTCAAGCAATCGGATACTATCATATGGCCTGTCAGTAAACACCCATGCAATAAATGAAGTATCCATACTGCCTGCATCTTTGATCCTTACCTTGTATCCTCCTGATTCAAGACCTGTTACTGTTGATGAGTTTGCATCATTTTCACTATGAAATGACGGATCAAAAACGGAATCTAACGGATTATACCTGCTCCAGTCAAAGGTCCACCCTGCAATTCCACCGGGAGGAGTTGCAATAAGTTCTCCAATTGAAAAATCATTGTTCCCCTCCGGTACACAGAAAATAAAAACCGGATCTTTTCTTTCAGGTTCGCCGGGATAGGAAGTATATCTTACTCCAGATGATAACGGAGAAGTAACTTGTGAATAAACCCAAAAATCAGATACTACTAAGAAAAAAATAATAAATCCCAATTTCCTAATCAATCCAAAATTGCCCATATGAAAACAATTCCTGTGTAACAGCATGTTTAATTAATAACCCACCCGGGCTGAAATTATTTTGTTATACAATATAAAATGATCAACTATTTGCAATATTAAGCATTTTGTTTCGAAAAACACAGACCAGAATTTGTTAACAACTTTCATTAAATATCTTCTCTCGCTCATATTATTATTATCCAACATATATTAATTTTGGTGCGACTTATAAACCTGGTAAACATATCAAATGGAAGAGTATCTGAAAGAACTTAATGAAGCACAGGTTAAAGCGGTTATTAATTATGAAGGACCAGCCCTTATAATCGCCGGAGCAGGTGCAGGGAAAACCCGGGTGCTTACCTACAGAATTGTCCATTTGCTAAAACAGGGAATTCCTGCCCCCAACATTCTTGCACTCACATTTACCAACAAAGCAGCAAGGGAAATGAAAGAGAGGATTACTGCTATTGTTGGTATGGATACAGCTAAATACCTCTGGATGGGAACCTTCCACTCTATCTTTGCAAGAATACTACGAAAAGAAGGAAAACATCTCGGATATCCGGCAGAATATACAATTTACGATACTAACGACTCGAAAACACTTGTCAGGTCAATAATCAAAGAGCTTGATCTGGATGATAAAGTTTATAAATTTGCAGAGGTATTCGGTAAAATTTCACATGCAAAAAACAACCTCATAACCCCACAAAAATACAGAAATGATCCGGATCTGTTAAGTCGTGATGAACGTGCTGGAAAACCAATGATTGCAGAGATATTCAGAATCTATGCAGCCAGATGTTTCAAAGCCGGTGCAATGGATTTTGACGACCTTCTGGTTAATACCGAGATCCTGTTTCGCGACTTTCCAAAAACATTGAAGAAATACCGGGATCAGTTCCTTTATATCCTTGTTGATGAATACCAGGATACCAATTATGTCCAGTTCAAAATCGTTAACCGGCTTGCTAAAGTTCATAATAATGTTTGTGTAGTTGGTGATGATGCCCAGAGCATCTACTCTTTCAGAGGAGCAAAAATCGAGAATATACTAAACTTCCGGAATAATTACCCCGGATACAGTTTATTCAAATTGGAAAGAAATTATCGCAGCACCCAAAATATTGTAAATGCCGCGAATAGTGTCATTGCAAAAAATGAGAGTCGTATCCCTAAAAAAGTATACTCCAGGAAGGAAACAGGAGAAAAAATACAAGTCATTAAAGCAGCAACAGATATAGAAGAGGGATTTATTATTTCTAATTCGGTCTTTGATAATGCTCTAAGAGAAAAAAACAGGTATAGTAAATATGCAGTCCTTTACCGTACAAATGCCCAGTCAAGGATACTTGAAGAAGCATTCAGAAAACGAAATATACCTTACAAAGTATATGGAGGATTATCATTTTATCAACGCAAAGAGATCAAAGATCTTCTGGCCTATTTCAGACTGATGGTTAATCATAAGGATGAAGAAGCTTTAAAAAGGATCATAAATTACCCTGCCCGGGGTATCGGAAAAACTTCATTGGATAAGATACTAAAATGCTCGGTTGATAATAATGTAGCAACCTGGGAGGTTATTTCTACCCCGGATAAATACAAAATTGGAATTAACAATGGGATACAAAAAAAAATTATCTCATTTGCTGACCAAATTGATCATTTTACATCCCTGCTAAAGAAAAAAGATGCTTATGATCTGGCAAAAGAAGTTGCCTCAAAAACCAGTATATTGAAAGACCTTCATGATCCCGACTCACCCGAGATCATGTCTAAATACGATAATGTTCAGGAATTGCTGAACGGGATCAGGGAATTCACTTCAGCCAATACAAGTGAAGAAAATGAAATTCCCGGACTGGCAGAATATCTCCAGAATGTATCCCTGCTTACCGACCAGGATACTGAAACAGAGGAAGATAAAGAAAAGGTTACACTGATGACTGTTCATTCTGCCAAAGGACTGGAATTTCAATATGTATATGTTGCCGGACTTGAGGAGAACCTGTTCCCTTCCTACATGTCAGTTGATAATCCTAAGGATCTTGAAGAAGAACGCCGACTGTTCTATGTTGCTGTTACCCGTGCCGAAAAACAGGTATACCTGTGCTTTGCAGCTTTAAGATATCGATATGGTGCACCTGAAAAACCCAGACCAAGCAGGTTCATAAGAGAAATAGATGATAAATACCTTGACTGGATCAATATTAATAATAAAACAGTATCAAACGGTTTTACATGGCATAGATCCACCTATTCACAAAAAGGTTATCAAAAACCCTATTTAAGAACTACTTCATCAAAAAAATCAGAACTGAACTGGACCCCGGCAGGGAAAGTAAAACTATCAAAAAACAATTTTAGCAACCTCGAAGCGGATGACCCTGTGAACATCCAGCCCGGAATGGCTGTAGAACATAACAGTTTCGGTATTGGCAAAGTACTTTCCCTCGAAGGAGAATATCCCGATACCAGAGCAACTGTTTTTTTTCGCAATCATGGACAGAAACGACTGCTTTTGAGATTTGCTAAACTGAAAATTGTTAATAATTAATCAAAATTTTGATTTCTATTTGAAATTCAATTAGATTTGCGCAGATTAGAATATAGCTGTTATGGAAAAAGCATTTGATTACAACACGCAGAGGAAAAAATTGGTTTTACCGGAATATGGAAGGAATATCCAGAAAATGGTTAATCATTTATCAACCATTAAGGACAGGACAGAAAGGAACAAGGCTGCAAAAACCATCATTTCTGTAATGGGTAATATGAACCCTCATCTTCGCGATATTAGCGATTTCAAGCAT
>JAUVHQ010000112.1 GCA_030593185.1 Bacteroidota bacterium | reverse complement strand
GTCACTGGAGAATAAAAATTACTATCCGCTTACTACTCTGTTAACTTCAATACCGCTGGAATCAAAACTGCCATTGGTTCAGTCTGTGAATGACAAATGTTTTGCGCTGTCGCCGGAAATCATTAAGGTTAACGCCGGATTTCATGATAAACAGAAACGGATCCTTATTATGACCAGTGAGGGTACTAAAGCTGAAGATCTTTTACCAAAAAACTATCTCTGGGCGAATGTAGTGGCTGAAAAGAACGGCAAGAAGGAAAGGGCAGGCTGGAACATTGGAGGTCGCAGGGAATTTTCATTCTACACACCATCTTTGGTTAACGAAGTGGCAAAAGAGGCAGTGGATCGTGTGCTGGTACTGTTCGAAGCCGATCAGCCACCGGCAGGCGAAATGCCTGTTGTTCTTGGTCCTGGTGTAACAGGAGTTCTGTTACACGAAGCCATAGGGCATGGTATGGAAGCCGACTTTAACAGGAAAAAAGTATCTACTTATTGCACTATGATAGGCAAGAAAGTAGCAGAACCGTTTGTAACGATTATCGATGATGGTACTAATCCTTATCTGCCCGGTTCACTTAATGTTGATGACGAAGGCACACCCGGACAGAAAACAGTCCTGGTAGAAGACGGAGTTTTAACAAGTTATATGCACGACAAAATTTCCGCACGGCACTATAAGGTAAAACCTACAGGTAACGGTCGTCGTCAAAGCTATGAACACTATATTCAACCCCGGATGCGTAACACTTATATGCTCTCAGGAGAGGCGAAACCTGAGGATGTAATTAAAAGTGTGGAAAACGGGATATATGTAAAGGATGTAAGTAATGGTGAGGTGAGGATTGGTGCAGGTGATTTTTCGTTCTACGTTTCTCAGGGACGAAAGATCGAGAATGGAAAGCTTACTGCTCCTATTAAAGACATTAACATTATGGGTAATGGTCCGAAAATGTTAAGGAATATCACTATGGTCGCCGATGATCTCCAGATGGCAAAAGGAGCAGGCGGGGCATGCGGTAAAGGCGGACAGGCAGTTCCTGTTGGTTTTGGGATGCCCACAATTCTTGTGAAATCAATGACAGTTGGTGGTGTAAAATCTTAAAGAAAATGACTATGAATAAAGAAATGTATAATCTTACTGAATGGTCTATCGAAATTGCAAAATCCGCTGGTGCCGACGACTGCCGGGTTGGTATCAGTAAGGAACGGTTCGTCGAGATCAGTTACCGGGATAGAAAACCTGAAAATATTAAAGAGGCATCCCGCAGAGACCTGTTTATTGAAATCTTTGTAAATGGAAGATATTCGGCTCAGAACACTTCAGACTTGCGAAAGGAATCCCTCCGTAACTTTATTTCAAATGCGGTAGAAACGACTAAACTTTTAGCTAAAGATCTTTTTCGCACATTGCCAGATCCTAAGTATTATAAAGGAAGAGCTGAATTAGACCTTGGAATACGGGATTCAGCTTATGAACAGCTTACACCCGAAAAAAGGCATAATATAGTTAGAGCTATTGAGGATGCTTGTTTAACAGCTGGGGGAGAAAAAACCATTTCAGTTACAGCTACTGAACGGGATAGACTTGGGGAATCAGTAGTTTTGACCAGTAACGGTTTTGAAGGATACAGAGAATCGACTTTCTACGTAATGGGAGCACAAATGACAATCAAAGATGAAGGAGACAGGCGACCGGAAGGCTATAATTATGTTGTATCTGTATTGCAAAAGGACCTTCCTGAACCCAAGGATGTCGGTATAGTAACAGCAAAACGTACACTTGATCTCCTGGGCAGTAAGAAAATCAAAACAGAAACTCTTCCGGTCATTATTGAAAACCGGAATGTATCAAGGCTGCTGGGAGGATTCCTTAGTGCTATGTATGGAAGTAACATCCAACAAAAACGATCTTTCCTGGCGAATAAAAAGGGACAGCAAATTGGAAGCAAGTTTTTTACTTTAATCGACGATCCATTCGTTGTGGGTGGATTGGGAAGCCAGTTGTACGATGGTGATGGATTTACCACAAAAAAGCGGACCATGATCGAATCCGGTGTACTAAAGGATTTTTATGTAGATTGGTATTACAGCAATAAACTGGGCTGGGAACCTACAACAGGCAGTCCTTCAAATTTGATTATTCCTCCGGGAAAACGATCAGTAAAAGAAATTATGAAGGATCTCAGCAGAGGAATCTTAATTACAGGTTTTATTGGAGGTAATTCTAACTCAACAACCGGTGATTCCTCGGTTGGTATTATGGGTAAACTCTTTGAGAATGGTGAACCGGTTCAAACAATAGCTGAGATGAATATTGCTGATAATCACCTGGAATTCTGGAATAAGCTTGTTGAAGTGGCAAATGATCCCTGGATCTATTCTTCCCTGCATATGCCTAGTCTTGTTTTTACCGATGTTGTTGTTTCTGGTATTTAAAAACGTAATAGAATTTCCATATAGGTTCGGGTGTACTGCCCGAAAAACGAGAATATTCAGGATTTTGCTGCGAAATTAGAAAGCATCCACCTGCAAATGACGGTTAAGTAAATTGATGTAATTTCATGAGATTCTCTTTTATTGCTTTTTTGTCATCTGTATTTCTCTTTAACTGTTCCACTCTTTTTGGTCAGGTTAAAGCCGTTAACCGTGATGCTTATCGTGTTCATATCCATCAAACCACCTCAGAAATTGTTATTGATGGTATTCCTGATGAAGAACCATGGGCAATTGCGGAACGAGCCGCTAATTTTCACCGGGTATTACCCACCGATACAGGTTATGCTCTTGCTCAGACAGAAGTCATGCTTACATATGACGAATCAAATTTATACATTGCTATTATCTGCCATGATACGTTTCCGGGGAAACGTCCTGTCGAATCATTGCGTAGAGACTGGAGTTTTTCCAAAAATGATAATTTCGTTGCCTTTATTGATACATACAACGATCAGACCAACGGGTTTGCTTTTGGCATAAATGCAGCAGGTGGTCAATGGGATGGCTTACAAGCCAATGGTGGATTTGTTTCCCTCGACTGGGACACTAAATGGCGATCGGCGGTAAAAAATTATCCTGACCGCTGGGTGGCTGAGTTTGGGATCCCTTTCAGAAGTATACGTTACCGTGATGGTGAAACCGAATGGGGCATTAGTTTCAGCCGCCTCGATCTTAAAACCAATGAAAAGTCAAGCTGGGCACCGGTACCCAGACAATTCCAGACAGCCAACCTGGCTTTTACAGGAGCATTGGTATGGGATCATCCGTTACCGAAATCAGGAGCCCGTTTCTCATGGATACCCTATATGTCTGCCAAAGCTACCCGGGATGTAGAAAACGTAGAAAAAACGGATCTTGATGCTGCAGCAGGTATGGATGCAAAAATCATCCTTTCCACCTCAATGAATCTTGACCTTACAATTAATCCCGACTTCTCACAAGTTGAAGTGGACCGGCAACGTACAAACCTTGACCGTTTTGAGCTGTTTTTCCCTGAAAAACGACAGTTCTTTCTTGAGAACAGCGACCTGTTTGCCAATCTTGGTAGTGAGAACATCCGTCCTTTTTTCTCCCGCCGGATCGGGCTTGAGAATCCTGTGCAGGCCGGAGCAAGGTTGAGCGGACAGGTTGGAGAAAATTGGCGCATAGGTTTAATGGATATGCAAACAGGCACAAAAAACGGCATACTTGCTGCCAATTTCGGTGTTGCAGTTATTCAACGGCAAATTTTCAACCGGTCAAATATTTCAGCATTCATTATTAATAAACAAATCACTGTTCCAAAAGCGGGTGAAGATTTAACGAATTATGGTTATAACCGCATAGCAGGGGTGGATATGAACCTTGCAAGTGCTGACAACCGCTGGACAGGAAAAGCTTTTTACCACCAGGCATTCTACAAGGAGGCATCAGGTGATGCTTCCACCATGGCGGGTCGGTTTGCCTATGAAACTCAACAATTCTCGTTTTCTCTGAATCAGACATGGGTAGGCTCTGATTACATAGCTGAAGTGGGTTATATACAACGGAAAGGATTTTACCAGATAAACCCTGCAATTGAATATAAATTTTTTCCGAAATTGCGAAGTATTAACAACCACGGTCCCAGCTTTAAGCTGGATATGTTTTATAACCCCGAATTTTCGTTAACCGACCGTGAGATCGACCTTGGCTATGCAGTAGAGTGGGCTGACCGAAGCAATCTTTCACTAGAAATTGAAGAAGGTTTTGTTAAACTGCAGGAACCTTTTGACCCCACACATACAGGAGGCGACAGTCTCATAGCAGGAAGTGAGTTTACTTGCAAAGAAATTGCCCTTACTTATAGTTCCGATATCAGGAAATCTTTTAACTATATGGTTACAACACGGTATGGAGGTTTTTTCAATGGCACTCGGCTGAGTCTGAACGGTGAATTGAATTACCGTGTTCAGCCTTACGGCAGCCTTGCTGTTATGGCTTCCTATCACCGGATAAGTTTACCTGAGCCGTACAACAGTGCTGAGCTGGTGCTAATTGGCCCCCGGCTGGATATTACCTTTACCGATAAACTTTTCCTGACTACTTTTGCCCAGTATAATAACCAGATAGACAATTTTAATATTAATATACGGTTCCAATGGCGGTTTGCTCCAGTTTCCGACTTTTATATTGTATATACTGAAAATGCCTATCCCGGAGATTTCCGAACTAAAAACCGTGGCCTGGTAGCGAAGTTATCCTACTGGTTTAATTAGCTCGCTGGCGCTCACGTCAAATGCTCCCTTCGGTCGCGTCATATGTTCGCTTCGCGAACGTCATTATGAATTTCCTTAACAATTGTTTGACTATCGTTTGACCCCAGTGAAATATGCTCCTCCGTCGTATTTCACGGGGTAAACTTCTTCTATGACATCCACATAATTAAATAATAAACCAAAGCCGCGATAGCTGCACCGGTAATCGGACCCATTATGGGTATCCAGGAATAACCCCAGTCACTGTTTCTTTTCCCTTTCAATGGGATTAGTGCATGAACAATGCGCGGACCAAGGTCACGTGCCGGGTTAATGGCATAACCGGTTGTTCCCCCCAGGCTCATGCCAATGGCAAAAACCACTAAACCCACAGGTAATGCTTCCAATGAACCCAACCCAACCTTTACATTATCTATCCCCTCAATTTCCACACTTGGTAAATTAACAAACAGAACAGCGAATACAAGAACAAAAGTTCCGACCATCTCGGATATAAAATTGTTTTTGTAATTCCTTATATTGGGTAGAGTACAAAAACAGCACAGTTTAGAATTCTGATTTTCAGTTATTTTAAAATGGTTGTGGTAATACAGATAAACAAGATAGCCACCAGCCATCGCGCCCAGCATTTGTGCTATTATAAACGGTACCACCTGCGACCATGTAAACAATCCGGAAAATGCCAGACCAAGTGTAACGGCAGGATTTATATGAGCCCCGCTAATAGGACCGATTGTGAATACGGCAATGAAAACACCCATACCCCATCCTGCTGATATTAATAACCACCCCCCATTTTCTCCCTTAGTGTTTTTTAAAACAACATTTGCCACTACTCCGTTGCCTAAAAGGATAAGAATAAAAGTTCCCAGGAATTCTGCAAAATATTCAATCATGATATCTATTTTATGGGTTTATATACTACTAGTGTGTTACGGGTGAAGCAAAATATCCTTTTGCAAGTTCGCTATACCGGGCAAGCTGATCATCCACCCATTTGCTGTCACGATTAAGTTCATCAGCCATAAGTTGTGCTGTTTCCGGTGCAATACGTAAGCTTTCTTTTACATCAAGGAAAAGAGCTCTTGTTCTTCTTGCCAGAACATCTTCCGGCGATCTTGCCATTTCTTCTCTGACAGCCCATATTATCTGAGTTTTTCTTATTTGAAGAGACTCACTTAAATATCCTTTGAATTTATCAGATTCTTCTTCAATACTTTGAACTTTTTTCCGGTCAAGCCCATATGTAGTCATCGGGTCATTATGGTCTTCATTATTAATATTATAGCCATGTATCAACAAATGGTGGGTAATACATTTCCTTTCCGGTAATTCACCTATCATAATTGCTTTTTCAATAGCATCTTCTGCCATTTTGCGGTATGTTGTCCATTTACCACCGATAATAGTAATAAGTCCTGAAATTGAAATAAGTAATTTATGATGTCTTGATATCTCTTTTGTTGCTTTATTTTCCCCTTCCTCAGGAGCAGCCAGGGGTCTTAACCCTGAAAACACACTTAGAATATCTTTTCTTTTCGGTTGTTTTAATAAATATTGCCTTGCATTTCCAAGAATAAAATCTATATCTGCTTCAGATGCCCCGGGCTCTAATGAGGGTTTATCAACAAGAGAATCAGTAGTGCCGAGTATTACTTTGTTGTACCATGGTACAGCGAACAACACTCTACCATCACTTGTTTGTGGTACCATAACAGCATGATCGGAGGGCAGAAAGGATTTATCAATAACCAAATGAATTCCCACACTTGGGCTGATCATGCTTTTTGTCGCTGGCTCATCCATTTTCCTTACTTCATCTGCAAAAACCCCTGTTGCATTGATTACAACCTTTGTTTTTATTGTGTAATCAACATTGTTTTCCATATCTTTTGCAATCACACCGGTTACAAGGTTTTTTTCCTTGCAAACCTGTATCACTTTCATGTAATTTATTACATCTCCACCATAATCCACACATGTTTGTGCAAGACTTATCGCCATACGGGCATCATCAAACTGACCATCATGATAAATCAAACCACCTTTTAATCCATTTCGTTCAACAGTTGGCAGAACCTTAATAGTTTCTTCTTTTGAAATA
>JAUVHQ010000366.1 GCA_030593185.1 Bacteroidota bacterium | reverse complement strand
CCTTCATATTCATGAATGGATTAACTGTATTCGTACAGGCAAACAACCTTCATGTAATATTGATCAGGGTTTTCAGGAAGCTATGACTGCTCATATGGGGACTATTGCATATAAGGAAAACAGGAAAGTATTCTGGGATCGGGATAATCAAAAAATAATTTAATACCAATAATTGAATTTTCCCTATATCTTCATTCGTACCCATTTCTGCTCAGACTGAGATGACTCAACTACAGTTTCAAGGAAAGCCATTCCACGAACCCCATCATGCACATTTGGAAAATCAAGCCATTCAGGATCGGGGTCTTTTCCTTCCTTCTTACTCAGAATTGTAAGGGCAAAATTCTTGTAGATATTCGCAAATGCTTCAATGAATCCTTCAGGGTGTCCGGCGGGAATACGAAAAGCAAGTTGTGACCCTATTCCGAATCCTGCAAATGGTGTGGCTGTACGTAAAATTTCCATGGGTTTGTCTGCCCATTTAATAACAAGTGTATTTGGATTCATTTGTCTCCATTCCAGTCCGCCCTTATCACCATATACCTTTATTCTTAGATTATTCTCTTCACCGGTAGCTACCTGGCTCGCAAGCAGGGTGCCGGTTGCTCCTCCTTCATACCGTAAAAGCATACTGCCGTCATCGTCCAGGATGCGACCTTTCACATGACTGGTCAGGTCGGCACACAACGATTCGATCTTCAAACCTGTAATATATTCAGCCAGATTTTCTGCATGAGTGCCGATATCACCCATGGTGAGCACCTTCCCTGATCTCTTCGGATCTGCACGCCAGCTTGCCTGTTTGTGACCCGTATCTTCAAGTTTTGTATTAAGCCATCCCTGGAAATATTCAACGGCAATCTTACGTATTTTACCTAACTCTCCCGACTGTACCATATGTCTTGCCTGCTTTACCATTGGATAGCCGGTATAGTTATGGGTAAGAGCAAACTTCAGGCCTGTTAATTCAACATGGTTCTTAAGGTCCCGGGCTTCTTCAAGTGTCATTGTCATCGGTTTATCACATATTACATGAAAGCCATGTTCTAAAGACATTTTTGCCGGTTCGTAATGCAGGTAGTTAGGTGTTACAATAGATACGATATCCATTTTTTTTTCTTCCGGAAGCCGGCTTTCCTTTTCTATCATCTCTCTGAAATCGCCGTATATTCTTTCCGGAGGCAGGCCCAGTTGTTCACCACTTATCCTTGAACGTTCGGGTGTACTGCTTAATGCTCCGCATACCAGTTCTATATGTCCGTCCATAGCAGCAGCCATCCGGTGAACTATGCCTATGAATGAATCGATACCGCCACCGATCATTCCCATTTTTAGCTTTGTCATATGCCAAGAAGTTTTTTAAATTTAAGAAACATAAAGGTAATTTTTCCCCGGCATAACTAAAAATTACACTTGATTTTTTTATCACATAATTGTTATCGTGATTTTGCGAGCGAAGCGAAGCAATCTTTAATGACCTTTCGTAAAGCTTATAACAATCCTCTATTTTGGCATTCCGGTAATTTAATACAGATTGCTTCGTCGCTGCGCTTCTCGCAAAATCCTTTTTCACACTGAAATCCATCTGGTGATTAACCGGAAACAAGACGAAATATGCACTCTATAAAATAAAACACCTAACCAACTGCAACACAATTTTTAACCTCTAACCTCATAAACTTCATAAACTGCATCACAATATCCTTCCATAGTCTGCTTTTTCATAATTAATTTTAATTAATTTGTGAGTTAATATGCTTATGCCTTTCTCAATAAAATATATAATAGTTACCATTCAAAAACACTAATATGGAACGACGAAATTTTCTTAAGAAAACCCTGGTTGCAGGTACGGTTTCTGCAGTTGCAGGAAAATCGCTAATTGGCAGTTCTTTTTTTAAGCCCGTTAATCAGAGTCAGAAGCAAAAGTTTAAACTAAATTATGCTCCCCAATTTGGTATGTTCAAAAATCATGCAGGTGATGATCTGATTGATCAAATTAAGTTCATGGCAGATCAGGGTTTTACGGCTATGTTTGATAATGGTTTGATGAAAAAACCATCTCGACAGCAGGAAGAGATCGCAAAAACCCTGGATGATCTTGGTATGTTAATGGGTCCTTTTGTACTTTATGCCGACTTCAGTAAAGAGTCTTTTGTTCTTGATCATAAAGAGGTTCGTGATATGCTGATGAAAATGATGAAGGAAGGTATTGAAACAGCAAAACGTACTAACTTCAAGCAATTACTTGTTGTACCGGGACGCTATAACCAGCGGATGGAATGGGACTACCAGACAGCTAATGTTATTGAGAACCTTAAATATTGTACAGAGATACTTGAACCTGCCGGAGTGGTAATGGTGATTGAACC
>JAUVHQ010000139.1 GCA_030593185.1 Bacteroidota bacterium | reverse complement strand
GCCTGGACTTCTTCAGGCGATCTGGTTTTTGCCGCGGCGACCAACAAAACTCCCGCCGGAAGCGAATTCCGGATTTCAGTTATAGATTCTTTAATCGAATTTAATTGCATTTTATAATCTTTTTTATTGAAATTTAATTTTACCAGTTGCCAACTATTATCTAATTTTTATTAAGACCTGAAAATTAAGATTTTTTTTAATCAATTTGAGAAGCTTTGTTCTTAATTTATAGATACTGAAAAAAATATTTATATTGTAATCATAAAAATATTATACTTCATTGCATCTAAAATTATATCTTCTGGATTATATCAGGACTGCTCACAGGTTTGATATTGCTGGGGTTATACATTTTGTTTATCCGTTATCATTTTGAATGGATACCTGTAATTGCCGCAGTATCTGTTATCCTCGGAATTTTAAAGAATATTTTAATTAATTCCGTTCCCTCAGCTTTAGGCGAAGGAATACTGGGGATTTGTATTATTGGTCTCTTCGCATGGTGGTGGTATTCTGAATTTGAAAAGGCATAGTTTCTTGCGCCGGATGTAACGGTAGTGGTACTAGTTAAAATCGGTAGTTCCGGCGCGTTTACTTTGGTTTCCTGTACCATTTTATATTATCTTTCTCCTCTTCTCTTTGTCCCTCTTCGCCCCCTCTCCTTTTCGCATTTTCACCCTCTCACATCTTCCTACTCAACTAATCACTTTACTCAACCACTCACCTTTCTTCCCTTCTGCCTTCTGCCTTCTGCCTTCTTTTCTCCTTACTTGTGTCTTATTGTATCAGCCGGGTTTCGTGAGGATGTTATAACCGCTCTGTATGTAGTTATAATCAAGGCGATTATAAGTGTGACCAAACCTGCAAAAAGGTAAAGAGTCCAGCTAACATCTGTTTTCTGTGAGAAATTTTGCAACCATCTGGTTGTAACAAAATATGCAAATGGCCAGGCAATCAGGTTTGCAACCAGGATCAGGCGGATAAATTCATTGAATAACAACTTTACTACATCCTGTATTCTTGCCCCAAAAACCCTTCTTACACCAATTTCTTTGGTTCTCTGTGCGGCAAGAAAAGAAGCCAGGCCAACCAATCCAAGAGATGCAATAAACAATGCAAGTATTGTTAATACTAACGAAAACTTACCAAATTTAATTTCATTTTTATACAGATTATCAAGTTCCGTATCGAGAAAAGAATACTCGAAGGGACGTGTTGGTGCAAACCGGTTCCATTCATTTTTAATAAATGATAGTGTTTTCTTGTAATTATTTGTATTTACCCTTATAGCAATAAAACGGGTAAGACCAGCTGGGTTGTTGGGATTTTTTAAAATATCAAGTATAAAGTTATTAATAGGTTTATGTAAAGAAAGAACATGGAAATCCCTAAAAACTCCAATAACCTTTTCCTTTCCGTCTGACCGGATACTTTTTCCAATAGCTTCTTCATTTGTCCAGCCAAGGTTTTTTACCATCTTCTCGTTTATCATAATTGCATTTACATTATCAGAAGTAATTTCTTTAGAGAATGAACGGCCTTCAACCACTTCAATATTAAATGTTTCAATAAAATCATGACGTACCATAAACATTGGATACCAATATTTTTGGTTATTTGATAAATCTTCGATAATTACCTGGTGGGTGTTATGATTAACTCCGATAATATCCTCCATCCCTGTAACATATTCCACCTCAGTATGTTTTAATAGATTTTCTTTAAATGCGTCATAGTTGATTACTATTTGTCCTACTGTCGGAATTAGTATGATCTGGTCCTTTTTAAATCCAAGGTCGGCATTCCTGATAAATCTTAATTGTGAAAAAACAACCAGTGTGCCAATAATCAGGGCAATAGAAATAGAAAATTGTGCAAT
Organism: Bacteroidota bacterium; assembly: GCA_030593185.1. GTDB lineage: Bacteria > Bacteroidota > Bacteroidia > Bacteroidales > VadinHA17 > JADFUQ01. The sequence goes on along the minus strand of JAUVHQ010000139.1, from coordinate 4,166 downwards.
TACAAGGATCTCACGGGCTATACCACTTTTGGTACCTTTGCTTAAATTTCCCTGCAAAACAGCTACCGGTTTGAAAGATGAAAGGAAAACAGCAGGGTATCCTCCTGCGAGAAAACCGGTAAAAACAGCAACTAGTATTGCAAGAAGAATACCCGCAGGCTGAAATAACAAACCCTGATTAATATTTTTTCCGGTAAATTTATTAAATAAAGTCAGAAACGACTCTATTATTATACCCGCAATAGCAAGTGCAATAAGGCTCTGGATAATTGTTTCACTAATAAATTGAGCGGTCAGCTTACCCCTGCTTCCTCCAAAAACCTTCTTTATCCCAATTTCCATAGACCTTGAAGCCGAATTAGCTGTTGTCAGGTTCATAAAATTTATACATGCAAGTACAAGTATGATAAGAGCAATTGCAGACAAAATATACATATATAATATGTTACCGTTTGGATGCATTTCATAATCATGATGCGACTGCAGATGAATATGTAATAGTTTTTGCAGATAAAGTGTCACATCCTGGTTAGACAGGTCGGAATAATGGTTCAGGTAGAAATCAGGAAATTTTTCTTCCAGGATGTCAGGTGAAACATTTTCATGTAACAGCACATATGTCCAGCAGGGATTCCAAATCCAGGTCCGTGGCAGCTCTCCCCCCCACAATTGACGATATGTTGACATTGATCCCAGAATATCAAATTTGAAATGTGATTGTGAAGGAACATCTTCAATAACACCTGTAACTTCAAAATTCAGTCCCTCTTCTGCAATTAAAGTTTTTCCAATAGGATCTTTATTCCCAAAATACCGTTTAGCAGCAGATGATGTAAGAACAATTGTATTGGGACTATTTAATGCAGTAGCAGGATCACCCTTTACGAAAGGGAATATGAATATGTCAAATATAGTTGAATCAACCAGAAAGAAACCTCTTTCATTATATTTTACAATATTGTTGGTATCTTCACGGTACTCGAAAAATATTTTAGAAACCTGGAAATCAAAGAACCGGCAGGTGCTTTCCACAATATCCGGATAGTCAAATTCAAGTGCAGGTGCTAAAGGAAATGAACAGGTGGCAGCATCCTCATTTACGTCATTTGAATTATACAGGCGATTAACCCTGTATATACGGTCTGCCTTTTCATGGAATTTGTCATAGCTTATCTCGTCATTAATGTATATCGCAATAAAAATATAACTGGCTAATCCAATAGCCAGTCCTCCAATGTTTAAAAGGGAGTAATTTAAATGACGAATAATGTTCCTGTAGGCTATTATGAAATAATGTCTTATCATACCGAAAACCTGTTTGACATTTTATTTACCCTGAATTTATATCAAATATAATGCTAAACTTGTTATGTATCTAGTATTCAGTTTTTTGTATGGATTTATCATATTTATATAATCCAATAACTGTTATAATAGCGTACATTCAGGTGTTCAGTAACGTACACTCATCGTTCATCGTTTCCTTCACCCTTCATTCTTCAAACTTTCAATTGATCAATATTTTTATTATTTTAGTAATTTGGTTCGTTCAAAAACTTCAAAAGACATTTCCAAAATATTTTCACTTCAGTATGGAAAAAAAATACAAAATCCTGTTTGAATCTTCTAGGGATGCAATAATGTTGCTTGCCCCACCTGAATGGCTGTTTACTGCAGGGAACAAAGCTACACTCGAAATGTTTGGGGCAAAGAATGAAAAAGAGTTTTCTTCTAAAACCCCCGGTGATCTATCCCCGGAATATCAACCGGATGGACAGCTTTCTTCTGAAAAAGCCAGAAAAATGATAGGAAAGGCAATGCGAAATGGTTCGCATTTCTTCGAATGGACACATAAAAGAATTAATGGTGATGAGTTTCCTGCAACTGTTTTGTTAACCATGGTTAAATTGGAAGGTAAGAAATTATTAACGGCAACAGTAAGAGATATAACCAAGACCAAAAAGACAGAAAAAGAGCTGCAAAAGTATCGCGATCATCTTGAAAAAATAGTTGAAGAAAGAACAACCAATCTGCAGGAGAGTGAAGAAAAATACCGTAGTTTCTTCAGAACTTCAAAGGACTGCATCTTTATTTCTTCGAAAGAAGGAGAATGGCTTGATATGAGTGACAGTGCTCCTGAATTTTTTGGTTATGAAAACAAGAAAGAGTTAGAAAAGATCAAAATTACCGATTTATATGAGAATCCGGCTGATAGAAAAAAACATGCCCGGCAAGTTGAAAATCAAGGATTTACAAAAAATTTTGCTGTAAATCTGCGAAAAAAAGATGACACTGTTATCAATACACTTATTACATCGGTACCAATAAAAGACGATAAAGGTGAAGTGATTGCTTTCCAGGGAACGATACGGGATATTACCGCACAAAAAGAAGCAGAAAACGCACTGAAAGAAAGCGAAAAGAAATTACAGGAACTTAATGCAGCTAAAGACAAGTTTTTCTCGATTATCAGTCATGACCTCCGTAGCCCATTCAATTCAATCATTGGCTTCTCCGAAATGCTATATAATGAGACTGAGGCTTTTAGCAAAGCAGAAATCAAAGAAATGGCTGAAAGTATCTATAAAGTCAGCCAGGAAACCTATAATCTATTGAATAACCTGCTTGAGTGGTCAGGAACACAAACAGGCAGGATTATATTCGAACCTGCCAAAACAAGGATTTATGATATTGTTATTAACACAATTGATCTGTTAAATGATAACGCGAAGAAAAAGAATATTGCCATTTCAGTCGATATCCCTGAACATCTGCAGGTTTTTGCCGATATAAATATGATAACTACCGTGATAAGAAACCTGCTTTCAAATGCAATTAAATTCACTTATGAAAAGGGAAGTATTAAAATTAGTGCTCAGGATACCGGCAAGTCTGTTGAAATCACTATAGCCGATACAGGTATGGGGATTAAAAAGAAAGATATTAATAACATTTTCCGTATTGATGCAGATTCTTCCAACCCGGGTACTGCTAATGAAAAAGGTACAGGATTGGGATTAGTATTATGTAAGGAATTTGTTGCAATGAATAACGGGGATATCCGTGTTGAAAGCGAGATTGCTAAGGGCAGTAAGTTTATTGTCAGTCTGCCGAATGAGGAAGAAGAAGTTGAAAGTTGAAAGTAATAAAGTTAAAAGGGAAGAATGAAGAGTGAAGAAGAGTTGAGTAGTTGAGTAAGTTGAGCCTGTGCTGACCGACTGTAGGAAGCGTCAGTATGGGTGAGTAAGGAAGAATAGAGAATTTGAGGTTTGACAAATCAGCAACCAGTAACTAGTTATTTACAGCTAAAATAAAGTGTATTCAAAAAAAAGCCCGGCAATAATTAGCCGGGCTTTGATGCAAAATAGTTTAATTAAATATTTATGCTAACTTAACGTTAACTGCATTTAATCCTTTTTTACCTTCAGTCAGTTCAAAGGTTACTTTATCATCTTCAGTGATCTTGTCGATTAAACCGGAAACATGCACAAAATAGTCAGTTCCTGTTTCTTCATCAATAATAAATCCGAAACCTTTAGTTTCATCAAAAAATTTTACTTTACCTGTTTTCATTTTGTTATTATTCAATAAATTAAAAAAATATGGAAAAATTCATTTGCTAACGTAAATTAGCTGTATTTCGTTTATATTGTTCAGATTTAGTTTTCTAAGTTGTAAATATATAAGGTATATTTGACACAGAGAACATATAGTTCCTTTTTTTTGCAAAGATAGCTTTTTATCTTCATAAATTGTTTTTTTTTCTTAGAAATTGAAAACTTTTATTATTTCAAATAGTTGTTATTATCTTTTAATGCTCCTTCGTTTGGAATTTAAAGTATAAACTATTAATTTACATAAAAAAAAGATGGGTTGGGAAATTGAAAGAAAATTCCTTATTGGACGATTACCAGGCGATATTACTAGGACAAAACCTGTAAATATCAGCCAGGGATACCTGATCCTGTGTGAGAATGGCCCGGAACTTAGAATCAGGTCCATGGGAAAACGGTACTATCTGACTATCAAAGAGGAAGGATCATTAAAGCGAAAAGAGATTGAGACAGAAATTACAAAAGCACCTTTTAATAGTTTATGGCCACATACAGAGGGCAAGCGCATTGAAAAACGACGATATTCAATTAATTATGGATCACGAAAGATAT
>JAUVHQ010000049.1 GCA_030593185.1 Bacteroidota bacterium | reverse complement strand
AAATTTCAACAATCCTATCACTTGCCACGTTAATTCCGGTAGTTTCAAGATCGAAAAAGGCAATTGGATTCCTCAGGTTCAATTCCATGAAGAAGATTTTAATTAATTACAAAATTTTGTTTATAGAGAAAAGATTATTTTCGCGTAAACAAAAGGAACTGGTAATAACTACTTACCTCTTCATTCTTCCCTTTTACTTTCAACTTTTAATTTTTGACTCTTGACACTAAGTATTTATCATCATTGGCATTAGCAGCATTAAAACATCTTCCCCGTCAGTTTCTTTTTCTGCCGGGAAGAGTAAGCCTGCCCGTGTTGGATCAGACAATTCCATTACCACATTTTCAGAAGAAATATTTGAAAGAATTTCGATCAGAAAAATTGACTTGAAACCAATCTCCATTTCTTCGCCATCATATTGACAGTTAAACCTTTCGTGTCCTGATATTGAAAAATCTAAATCCTGTGCCGATATTGATATCTGGTTACCTGATATCTGAAGTTTCACCAAATTGCTTGCCTGATTTGAGAATACAGAAACTCTTTTCAAAGCATTGGAAAATTCAACCCTGTCAATAGTCAGCTTATTTGGGTTATCAGATGGAATTACAGATGAATAACTTGGATAATTTCCATCAATAAGTCTTGATACAAGTTTGTATTTCTCAAGAATGAAATAGGCATTTTTTTCATCAAACTCAACAGAAACTTCATCGCTTTCCCCGGGAAGTATGTTTTTCAATAATGAAGCCGGCTTCTTTGGAAGAATAAAAGATGATTCAGTTTCAGCACTGGCGTCGGTTCTTCGGTATCTTACCAGTTTATGGGCATCAGATGCAACAAAAGTAAGATTATCCGGAGATAGCTCAATAAAAATCCCATTCATTACAGGCCGCAATTCATCTTCTGCTGTTGCAAAAATCGTATTGCTTATCCCGGCAAGGAGCACATCAGGAGCTATTTTGAAGGATGTTTTTTGTTCATCTTTCAAACCGGGCAACTGCGGAAAATCGCTTCCATTCTGGCCAACAATATTAAATTTACCGGTCTCAGAACTGATAACAATTGCCAGACTATCCAGATTAATTTCGAAAGTTAATGGTTGTTCCGAAAATTCTTTCAATGCATCAGTTATTATTCTGGCAGGCATCGCGATACTACCTTCCTCCGAAGCATTTTCAAGAACTATCCTGGTAATAAGGGTTGATTCAAGATCTGAGGCAGTAATTTCCAGCTCATTTTTACTCAATTTAAATAAAAAATTATCTAAAATAGGTAATGTGTTTTTTGAGCTGATCACTCTGCTAACTACCTGTAAATGACTCAGTAATTCTGTGCTGGATATAACAAATTTCATTGTTTGATTGTTTATCGTTAATCAAAAAAATACTTTCAAAACCTTTATTTAATAGATGAAAAATAATTATCAATAATACAAAAAAAATGTCAGAGAGCCAATATACATTTTCTATTTCCCTTTCGCAAAAAAATATTTTATTTCTTTAATAACCGGGTCCAGATCGAAGTACCTCGCCACGCTAAGTTCCTTTTCATCATTTTGTTTCACAAATACCTCATTATGACTAGCCGTTAACATATTTTTCCTGTCCACTAAAGATACCAGCATAGAATAAGTTTTTATTGTATTATGGTTTCCCGTTTTATCAGTAACTGTGAGAATAAATTCCGGTGTGGTTGAAATCACAGAATCAGTTTCTGCACTATCTATTCCCAATTCCCATCTGACAAACCGGATATTCCTAAAATAGGATAAGTACCGTTCAATTGCTAAGGTATCGAACACAGGAACCTCTTTCCCATTCTGTAAAAGTTTATACCGGTTGTCCCCCGTTTTTACAATACGAAAAGATTTTTCAGGAGAATCGGGATAATCCATTTTTACTGCTTTTATCATCCCCGGCTGGTAATTAAAAATAATATAGGGTTTCCAAAATTTTTCTTCGGTCACAAAAAGTGATCCAATAGGTTTATTAAAACCTGGAATATAAAGAACATAAGGATTTGTTCCTTCACGTTTACGAGCATAATTACCGTACGAATTTGAATTTACTTTATATAATGAAAAACTTTTCACCCGTCTCAATTGCTCAAATACTTCAATAAAAACAACATTCTTTGTAAGGGTTTTTGTTTCTTTTGAAAATTTCTCATCCGAAACCGGCGATTTGATCTTAAGCCGTGAGAGTACCTGCAGTAAAAACTCTACTGAACTTTCACGTGCCATAAACCTTTTGTTCACCTGCCAACCTTCCGGTAATTTTATTAGCTCAACTTTTCCCTGCTCTGATGTCAGAACGATTTTCGTTACTTTGTTTATCTCATCAATTGCAAAATCGGAATCATCTTTTCCAAATGGGTTACCCATTTTTGTGAAATAAATAATACCTGCCCCGATTATAAGAACAATTACTACAATTATATATAATACTATTTTTCGCATTCTAAAAACCTGATTGTCTCTTCAAATCTTCCACCTTTAACTATTGAGTCCACTCTCAAAAGTCTTTGTGACTCTTTGTGACTTCTTTGTGTTTCTCTGTGACTAACTTTTAAATTTTTATTACACAGAGGTTCACAAAGGAGACACAGAGGACCACAAAGAAAAGAACCGTAACCATTACCCTCTTTTGAGACAGCCCCCTTTCAGTAGACTCATTATTTATTATCAAACTCCAACTCTTGTATATTTTCTCTTTCTGAACAATACGACCAAAACTCCAAAAATTATTATAAATATAACAGGAAATACCACATTTATAAGTTTCCATTTAAATTGCTCTTTCTTAATCCTCTCCTTATTCAGTAATCTTAACTTTAACTCTTTTGACCTGATATTCATCAGGTTAATATCATCAATAAGATAATTCACGGCATTCAGAATAAAATCTTTATTCCCATATATTTGTTTAGTATATCTATCCTCACCCAATGGTAAAGGGATATCCCTGGTAGCTGTACGTCGTACTTCATTCCTGATAATATCTCCGTCAGCTACTACAATCATCTTTGTAGATACACTCTTTTCGATAACCTGGTATTTCATTTCACCGATATACCGGTCAGTAGGGCGATTCTTAAAAACAGATTCAAAGCTTCCTTCCAGTAAAACAGCAACTGGCAAATGAGAAACATTAAATTCTTTCAGGGCGGGAGGATTTTTTATTTCTTCAAGACTAATTCTCACCGGAGGACTAATTACTCTCGAGAATTTTGATGTGAATAATAAATATTTCTTTTTAACACCACCGGGAACTGCACTTACCGTATCAAGCGTATTGATAAATTCTGATTTAATAAGATTAAGATTCTTAGTTACCGGATGGTTATTAAAAGGTGTTAGTAGTGGAAAATATATCCATGGGACAGGGGAAAATCTGGGTTGCTGACCAGCTAAAGCAATATTTATTGGGATTATTGAACATTGCTGATCCTGAACAATTTTCGGGTTTACCCTGACTCCATATTTAAAAAGCTGGTCGACCAAATTTAAAGGTCTGTATAATCCGGCTGTAGAACCTGCACTCTGAAGACTATCAGATCTGACCTGTACGGCATCTAACAACCATAATACACGGCCACCATTCATAATATACTGATCAATTACAAATTTATCAGCTTCAGAAAATCTTAATTCCGGCTTTGCAATAATAAGAGTAGCATATTTATCCAGGATATTTAACTTACCCCCTATTACACCGCGATCAACATTGTAGTATTTTGCCAGTTCATAAGTAATATCCCCGACACTAAATTCATCAAGTTCTCCATGTCCTTCCAAAAATGCAATATTATAAATTGTATCAGCACTAAGATTTTGGACAGCCTGTATCATCTTATACTCTAAGCCTTCAATAGAGTTATTTAGATTTTGAGCAGCACTTTGAGCAGGATTATTTTCCAAAATATTAACAGTCATCTCCATGCCGTCATAATTCATTATCATGCCCGGGAAGATCATTTTCTGAGAAACACCACCCTCTTCATCCCTGTCGTGAATATTTGTTGGTTGCAAACCTTTCTTATAGAGAGTTTCCATCATCTCCTTCTTTTCTTCCTGGCTATCAAAATCAAAAGGATCAATGAATTCATAAATTACCTTTTTCCCAGATTGTATCCTAAACTCATCGAGCATATCTTTAACAGAACGTCGCAGTTTTTTAAACCCGACAGGCATTTCACCATCCAGATATATCTGAACAAATACAGGACTGGCAAGCTCGTTTAGTATTTGCCTGGTACTGGCAGACAATGAGTATCGCTTTTCCGATGTAAGGTCAACTCTGTAATAAATATGTGAAAAAATAAATGCCAGCAATACTGCAATAACCAATGTCAGCAATAATTGAATGATATTATCTCTTCGAAGGTTACTTTTCTTCACGGAAATTTATTTAATTATTCGTAGTTACTTTCTACCATTTTCGACTTTGCAATATTGTCCGGGTAAACATAATAAAGAGCCCATCTACAAGTACAAAATAAACCATATCTCTCGAATCCAATACTCCACGACTCATTGAACTATAATGCTCTTTTATTCCCATGTTAAGAACAAATTCCTGGACATTATCAAATAAATCTATTGAGCTGATATATTCAAATCCGATAAAAAAGAAAAAACTGAACAGTACAGCAATTATAAAAGCAATTATCTGGTTGTCGGACAATGAAGAAGCAAATACCCCAATTGAAACATAAACCGTAGCCAGAAAAAACAATCCAATGAATGATCCCCATGTTCCACCGGTATCAATATTCCCCGGCGGATTACCCAGTAAAAAAACAGTCACAAAATAAATAAGACATGGTATTAATGAAAAGATTACCAGTATGACACCTGCAGAAAATTTGGCAAAAATAATTTCAAACTCACTTAATGGACTGGTTAAAAGTAATTCGATAGTTCCGGTTCTTTTCTCTTCGGCAATCATTCTCATGGTAACAGCAGGAACAAGAAACAGAAAAATCCATGGTGCTATTATAAAAAATGATTCCAGGGTTGCATATCCACCTTCCAGAATATTAAATTCACCCGGAAAAATCCATAAAAAGAGTCCATTAACAATCAAAAAAACAATTATTACAATATAGCCTGTCAGGCTGCTAAAAAATGATTTTAATTCTTTAATAAATAATGTAATCATTATTGTGTTAGTTACTACTAAAAGACAAAAGTAAAAAGTAAAAAGACAAAAATTTATTTGATATTATTTCGAATTAATTTTTTTCAATCTTTACATCCCGGTAATAAAAACTAATAATCTGCCGGAAGTTTTTACCCTGACGCGCCATTTCCATAGCACCCTCCTGGCAAAGTCCAACTCCATGACCATACCCTTTTCCTTTCAAAACTATTTGATTATCCTCATAGTTTACATTAAAAAAAGATGACTTCAGGTTCCAGTCGTTTCTGATCTTTTTTAAGGGCAGGATAAAATCATCAACAAAATAATGAGTTTTTCTAACAGGTTGTTTAAACTCAAACGAAACGGAATTTACATCATTGCCCTTGTAACCATTTTCTTTCAGATAATTCAACCATTCTTTAACAGAAATAGTTCTTGTCCAGGTACTATTATACCCGTTGTGGCAGTATGGGTCTTTGATGCTTTGAAAATAAGGAAAGGATTTTAACCATACATCATTTGAATTACTTGTCTGACCGCCACAGTTTGAATGGAAAGCTGCAGTAATGAGATCAGAATTCCGGTCAACAATAACCAGACCAGCTGTTTCATTTATTGCTTTATTTATTTTTTCAATTTGACTCCCCCGTGTTTTATATACCTGGCAATGAACACCATCACAAAGGTTAAATCCTTCTTCAATATGTTTGTTTTTATGTTTAAACAAATAAGTTCTGCACAAAATTGCTTGTGTTTTGAAGTACTCAGGCAATCCTCCCGGACCACCTTCAGATAACACAACACCTGCCAAATATTGTTCAACCTGAACATTATTCACCAATAATAACCTGTTGAAATCAAAACTGACAATAATATCACCATCATATTCACGTTCCTCAAGAGCCGGAATTACCGGATTCACCTTAAAAGTTGCATCATCATTTATTCCCGTCATTCTGAATTCACGACAAGTTCTGTGAAAACCATTTAGCTTTACCACATCAAGAGAATCACCATTTAATGAAAGATATAAAGTATCTCCGGGCTTAATAATCATATTTATGTAATTATCAAGCGTTACACCAAACGGACTGGATTCAGGCAAAATTATTACTGATTGGAGATTATAGTCGTTGTACAGGCTGATAGTAATTCTTTCAGCTAAACAAGAAATATTCAGGAAAAGCAGAAGAAATATATGCAATTGTATTAATATCCAATACTTATGCTTCATTGTATTTTACTTTTTCCATTTCCTTTAATATCAGTTCGGCTACTTTTTTTGAAGCCCCGGGTTTACCTATCGTTTTTTTCAGTTCCCTGAAATTTTTCAGCATATTTTCGCGGTATTTAGTATCAAATAATAACCGGTCTAGTTCTCTTTTTAAAGTCTTACCTGTCATCTCATCCTGAATTAACTCCCTGACAACTTCTTTTCCCATAATCAGGTTTACCAACGAAATGTAAGGAACTCTGACAAATCTTTTGCCTACCTGATAAGACAATCTATTGGCTATGTACCCAACAACCTCAGGAACATTCAATAAAGCTGCCTCGAGCGTGGCTGTTCCCGATGTTACAACAGCAGCAAAAGAATATTTAAGTAGAGCATAGGTTTGATCATATACTATTTTAATGCCACTTTCATCCGGGATAAGTGATCGGTAATAATCTGCTGAAATCCCTGAAGTAGCAGCAATAACAAACTGATGTTCAGGATATTGGCCGGTCATTTCAAGCATCACAGGAATTATTTTAATGATTTCCTGTTTACGGCTACCCGGTAACAGGGCAATTATGGGTTTATCATCAATACTATTTTTTGCAATGAATTCCTGTTTTGATACAAGGGATTTAGTTTTATTATCAATTGAATCAAGAATAGGGTTTCCAACATAATCAACATCAAAATTATGTTTCTTGTAAAAATCAATTTCAAATGGAAAAATCACAAACATTTTGTCGACACATGTTTTTATTGTTTCAACACGGGATTGTTTCCATGCCCATACCTTTGGTGATATATAATAATATACCCGGAAACCTTGTTGTTTTGCAAAACGCGCAATTCTCAGATTAAATCCGGGATAGTCAATTAATATTATCGCATCGGGCTTAAAACTGTTAATATCATTTTTACAAAAACGGATGTTACGGATAATTTTCCCAAGGTTTTGCAGGACCTCAACCAATCCCATATAAGCAAGCTCCCTGTAATGCCTGACAATATTATCAGCTTGCTTTAACATAAGGTCACCACCCCAAAACCGGAATGCAGCATTCCGATCTCTCTTCTTCAACTCTTTCATAAGATTTGAACCATGAAGATCTCCTGATGCTTCTCCTGCAATAATGTAATATTTCATTTTTAATAATTATTCAGTGCCTTCGCTTCGGCTGCGCTCAGCATAAAAAGTTTGGAGTGCGAAAATGATAAAATGATAAAATGTTTAAAGTTTTAAATTAATAGTGTCTTAAGTTATAAATATCTTCCGGAATTATCCGAAAAACCTGATTGCCAGAATTATAAAAGCCCAAAAAAAGGTACTTAATAAAACTCCCCTGGAAGCTTTCATTTTATTAAGCCAAATAAAAATAAAAAAAACCAGCAGGTTCGGAATAACTGAAATACTTATAAAGTGACCTTGTATCTCTCTATCAATAAGACGTTGCAGATAGTGATTCAGTGTTTGATTGTCTGACAGAACAAAATAGACAATTATAAAGGTAATAATGGGTACAAATATTCCGGATAACATTCCTGTGACAGTAGTATCCAGGTTTGGTTTCATATTTTTTTGAATTCCCGGCATATGTAATGCTTAAATGATTGAATGATAAAATGTTTATTACTATTTGCTTTCTCGGAACTTACTGCCTTTTGCCGACTGCCGACTGCGGACTGCCGATTGATTCCCTAAAATTTCCATTTCTTTAATTCTTTTATCCTGGAATAAGATGTAAAATCGATCCGGATTGGTACTATAGACACAAATTTATTTTGAAGTGCCCATTCATCAGTATCGTCTGCCAGTGGCTCGGAGTTACTAAAATAGCCGGTAAGCCAATAATACTCCCGTTTACCGGGATCAATTCTCTTTTCGAATTCTTCCTGCCAATATCCATCTGTTTGCCTGCATACTTTAATTCCTTTCAACTCATTTTCTTTTCCAACAGGAATATTAACGTTCAGGCATATACCTTCTGCTATGCCATTCATAAAAACTTTCTCAATTATGCGTTTGACATAAATCCCGGCTGTTTCAAAATCAGCATCAGCAGAATAATCAAGTAATGAAAAACCAATAGAAGTGATCTTATTAATACCTCCTTCAATGGCAGCTGCCATTGTTCCGGAATAAACAACACTTACCGAGGCATTTGAGCCATGATTAATGCCCGAAACCAGCATATCCGGTTTCCTCCCCAATAGCTGATGTAATGCCAGTTTAACACAATCCACGGGAGTTCCGGAACAACTATATATTTCTAACCCTTCCTCTTTTTTCACTATTCGCACCCGTATAGGAAATTTGGTAGTTATTGCATGCGACATACCCGACTGGCTTTCTTCAGGCGCTACAACTATCACTTTGCCAAATTCCCTGACAGTTTCAATTAAAGATTTCAAGCCCTTAGCTTCAACCCCATCATCATTTGTAACTAATATTAGTTTTTCTCTCTCCATGCTATTTTGTATCTGTATTTAACAAGCTACAAATATATTGAAATCCAGTCAAGTTACAAGCTGGTAAGTGCATTTTAGGGCTTTCCGTATATCCTTATTTTATTGCTGCTTATGGGATTTGCACAAAATTCCTTACTTTTGTTTTTTCAAATCATTATGACCTGAGATACTATGAAAATTTCGTACAACTGGCTGAAAGAATATATTAAAACAGACCTTAACCCTGAAGAAATGGCGGTAATCCTTACTGACATTGGTCTTGAGGTTGAGGGAGTTGAATCTTTCCAATCGGTTAAGGGTGGTCTTGAGGGAGTTGTTATTGGTAAAGTTAAAACTTCTGAGAAACACCCAAATTCCGATAACTTAACAATTACAACTGTTGATATAGGTTCAGAAAAATTTCTTCGTATAGTTTGTGGGGCACCTAATGTTGCTGCCGGACAAAAAGTTCCTGTAGCAAAAATTGGAACAACCCTTTATTCAGGCAATAAGGAGTTTGTAATAAAAAAATCCAAAATAAGAGGAGAAGTATCTGAAGGAATGATTTGTGCAGAAGATGAACTTGGACTTGGTATATCCCACGAAGGTATTATGGTATTGGATAAAACTGCTAAGATTGGAATCCCTGCAAAAGAATATTTCAAAATTGAATCTGATACAATATTTGAAATAGGCCTTACACCAAACAGAATAGATGCTGGTTCGCATTACGGAGTTGCCCGCGACCTTTCAGCATTCCTGAAACAAAAAGGAGATTCCTGCGTTGTGAAACCATCAGTTGATAATTTCAAGGTAGATAACCACGATTTGTCAATTGAAGTTGAGATCGAAAACCAGGAAGCATGTCCGCGATATTCCGGTTTAACCCTTCAGGGAATAAATGTTAAACCCTCCCCGTTATGGCTTCAAAACCGGTTAAAATCCATTGGATTAGTCCCTGTTAATAATATTGTTGACATAGCAAATTATGTATTGCATGAAACAGGACAGCCATTGCACGCTTTTGATGCTGATAAGATAACAGGCAATAAGGTTATTGTTAAAACTCTGCCGCAGGGCACGAAATTTACCACCCTCGATGAAGTAAAAAGGGAATTGCATCGCGATGACCTGATTATCTGCAATAAAGAAAACGGAATGTGTATTGCAGGTGTTTTTGGCGGCATTAGTTCTGGTGTAAAAGCCGGAACACAAAATATTTTTCTCGAAAGCGCCTATTTTAACCCGGTTTATATTAGAAAAACTGCCAAAAGACATGCTCTGAATACTGATGCATCGTTTCGTTTTGAAAGAGGAGTTGACCCTGATATGATAATATATGCATTAAAACGTGCAGCATTATTAATAAAGGAAATTGCCGATGGAAAAATATCCTCTGATATTGTCGATCGCTATCCATCCCCAATAAATAACCACATTGTGGAACTGTCATATAAAAATCTGACCCGGCTGGTTGGCAAAAAAATTGATACTGAAGTAATAAAAAAAATACTTTCGGCTCTTGAAATTAAGATAACCGGTGAAAAAGATGATATTCTAAGTCTTGAAGTCCCAGCTTACCGCGTTGATGTAACTCGCGAAGCAGACGTAATAGAGGAAATTTTAAGAATTTATGGATATAATAATATTGAAATTAGCGATAAGATAGTATCTACGATTTCTACTATCCCCAAACCTGATAAAGAAAAAATCCGGAATATTGTATCTGATCTGTTATCAAGCCAGGGATTCTTCGAAATCATGTGTAACTCATTAACCAGTTATGATTATTATAAAGATAATCACGATTTCCCTGAACAAAATACAGTAAGATTATATAATCCACTAAGTTATGACCTTAATGTAATGCGTCAGACCTTATTATATGGTGGACTGGAATCCATTTCATATAATATTAACAGGCAAATAAATAACCTGAAGCTGTATGAATTTGGAAACTGCTATTCTAAGGTTAAAAAGGATTCTGATAATAAACT
>JAUVHQ010000129.1 GCA_030593185.1 Bacteroidota bacterium | reverse complement strand
AATCTGTTGTCTTATAATATCTTCAACCAGGTCATTTATATTATCTTCATTATATGCTTTCAGACTACGTGAAGCTGCTTCAACCGAATCCGCCATCATCAGTATAGCTGTTTCTTTTGTAGAAGGTTTTGGACCGGGATACATGAATTTCTCTCCTTCTGCTACATTATGAGGATACTTTCTGATATATGACCGATAGAAGTACTGAACTTTTGTTGTACCATGATGAGTCCGGATAAAATCTATGACTTGCTTTGGAAGGTTATTTTTCCTTGCAAGTTCAACTCCTCTTTCCACATGATTAATAATAATCTCTGCGCTTTCACTTAACTCCATTCTTTCGTGTGGATTGAAATTATCAGTTTGATTCTCAACAAAATACTCATGTCTGTACATTTTCCCAATATCATGGTACAAAGCACCGGTCCTGAGTAATAATGCATTACCACCTATAATACGGACAGCTTCTTCAGCAAGATTGGCAACCTGCATGGAATGCTGGAAGGTTCCCGGTGCTTTTGCTCCAAACTTACGTAATAACGGTTGATTTGTGTCTGAGAGTTCAAGGAGTGTTGCATCAGATAAGAAACCAAACAGTTTCTCAAAAATATATATTGAAGGAAGAGTTAAAAGGATTAATGCTGAGTTTCCGGCAAACCATGCATAATTGATCCACTCCAGATTCTTTATGTTGCTTTCTTGTATTATTCCTATGCCTGCATACACCAAACCATAACTAAGAAAAATGAGTAAAGCAGTAAGGAAAAACTGGCCTCTCTGATAAGTATTGGTAAGACTGAATATGGCAACAATCCCTGCAATAACATTAAGAAAAACAAATTCAAAAGAATTTGGCACAAAAAAACCAACCACAAGAATGATAACAAGATGAATAAAAAGAGCAAGACGTGCATCATAAAACGTACGGACAATAATAGGCACAAATACAAACGGAATAAAATAAAAGCTAACTGCACCGGTTTTGTATACAATACTTGAAATAAAAATAAAAAGAACCACCAGTAATAGTATGAATGATGTACTTATATTGCTATCAAGGATTTCGCTTCTAAAATGTAGTAAAAACAGGTACAGCATCAAAATTGATACGATCACCAACAAAGAACTTCCCAGCAATTTAAGGTAGTAGTTTGATGCAGATCCCAGCCGTGATTCGTGTTCTTGTCGTAATGATTCCAATATCCTGAATTTCGAATTACTAACAACTTCTCCTTTAAAGATAATCAACTGGTTAGCCTGAACCATGCCCAATGTAATTGATATCTCATTTATAAGGCTCTCCTTTACTTTTGTGGATGTTTCTTCATCATAGAATAAATTCGGTCTTACAAAATTTGACAAATTCAGTTCATCAAGAAATACAATATCCACAGGATTAATTCTATTCTCCTCCCTTACTTTAAATGTATTGAGCTCACTTACAATATATTCGTATGCCCGCTTAAATGTGAACACATCCGTGTATTCAGCTTGTTCGGCTATATTTCCCTTTAGAATGACAATAATTCTTCCTTCATCTCTTACTCTCTCAAGGATATCACTCACCTCAACAATTCCTGGTAAATAAAGATGTTCCAATATATCAGAAGTAAAAGACAGATATCTGATTTTTGTTTCTTCCAATCTCCTGGAATAAATTCTGTCTATTTCAACTCTTTCAACCAGATTGTAGTGTTCAGAAAGAAAATTTGCCCATTTCTGATCAAACGCTTCAAGAAAATCATTCATTTTTGAAACAACAACAGAACTATCATAGCGAAAATACGGATTGAAATCTCCAAGAATACTGTCTCGTTCAGCATTTAACCGGCTTTCTGACTTGTAGATTGGAAAATCATAATCAGCATACAGATCTTCATGCATCCATGGCTTCCCTTTCTGATATTCATATCGAAATTTACCTTCCCTGGGGAAAAAGAATGTTACAATAATAATGGTTAGTAAGAAAAGTCCGACCTGGAAAATTTTCTTCTTGTTATTCCTGAAAAAAATGAAAAACTTTCTCATAAAGAATACTGATTAAAATAAGAACATGGTTTCGCAAAGTAATTAAAAAATGTAATAATTGTTCACATAATTATTATTTTAAAAATGTGTTCACGAGAGTGTCTCTAAATTCACAAGATTGACATTTCATTACTTTAATTTTATTATTAAAGGTTCATCCAATTAATGCGTAGGTAAATGATAACATTGATATATAGATAATACTGATCCTTTTACCAATAAACTGAATATCTATATTGCCCGTAGGGCATTTATTATTGTAGAAAACATGTTCGAATGCTATTTTATTCCCTGAAGGGGATTCATAATACAATATGTTTGTTTATCAATCAAAGAATTCAAATAAAAACTGTTTGTCATTATCAATTTCAAATATTGTTTTGGTTTAGCAAAAACATCTATGCTATTTATTATTTATCGCCTACAGCGAATAATTAACTATTGTTAATACTGTGCTACAATAATTAAACCGCTACGCGGTATATTCTGATAACTACCTCCAGATATTTCAATGAATTATTAGTGACGAAATATTAGTTATTATATTTTATGATATGCAAATTAGAACATAGCGGGTTGAGTAGTTGAGTGAGTTGTGGCAATACAATTAAATAAGATTTTTTACCTTTGATCAAATAATTTTTAAAATCCAACAGTCCTGATCATGAATTTTGGTATATCAGAGTTTAGTATTATCCCTGTACGGAAAGACCCCTCTCATCGTACAGAAATGTCAACGCAGATATTGTTTGGAGAGAGATTTAAAATACTTGACAAAATAAAAGACTGGGCATATGTTGAATTGCTATTTGATGGTTCTCATGGCTGGGTGGAAAACAGGTCGATAAAAGAGTTAAATATGGAAGAATACCACTTATTAACTGTTAATGTGCCTGTTATTCTTCCCCGAATATCTGTTGCTCAAAGTATAGACCTGCCTCTATTATCTGAAATAACCCTTATGCCCGGAAGTGAAATATACGGCATGACCGGCAAAAAGAACGGCTTTAATTTTATTGAAAAAAACTATAAACTGGATCACTCTGTAGAAATAAAACCAGGAACTACCAGAGATAATATTATCGAAACAGCTAAAACATACATGAACAGTCCATACCTTTGGGGTGGAAAATCACCCTGTGGAACCGACTGCGCAGGATTTGTTCAAATGGTTTATAAAATAAACGGAATATCTCTGCCGCGTGATGTCGGACAGCAACCGGTAAAAGGAATAACCCTGAGTTTTGTTGAAGAGGCACAACCGGGAGATCTTGCTTTTTTTGATGATGACCGGGGACAGATCAAACATGTTGGACTTCTTCTTGAAAAAAACCAGATAATCCACGCTTCAGATATTGTAAGAATTGACAAATTTGATCACCAGGGTATTTACAGAGAGGAGTCTGATCAATACACCCATAAACTGCGAGTGGTGAAAACGATACTAAAGTAGTTGAGTAAGTTGAGTAGTTAAGTAAGTTGAGTAGGTTGAGCAGTTGAGTGGTAGGAAGTCTAAGAGTTTAGGAGTTTATAAGTTTAGGATTAGGAAACCGATCTTGTTTATCTTTCTTTACAAATAAACTCATCAACAAATAAACAAATAAACTTTTGTTAAAAGTTAATAAGTTATGTTCAAATTCAATGATTTAACAATTTTGTTAATAGTAATCTTTGTTCTTATCATAGTATATTTAATTATGAAGAGAATTCATTGGAAAAAACGGAGAGAACTCAGGAAAAGAATGAAAAGGCATTGATCGCGGGACTGGTTACTGGTTACTGGTTACTGGTTATGTACGGTTAAAAAGTTAGAAGTTAAGTTATTCGCATTTTCTTCACATCATCCTTCATCATTCATATGTTAAATGTTACGAGTTACGGGTTTCGTGTTACGGACTGTCGGGGTCCATTCTTCACTCTTAGCTCTCTGCTCTTAGTTCTCTGCTCTATTCAACTATCATCCCGGCACCAACGGTTACATTGGTTGATTCATCAATCAGAATTAAGCTACCGGTATTCCTGTTAGTGTTATATGGATCATAGAATAATGGTTTTGTTGTACGTATTGAAATGCGTCCAATCTCATTCAGACCGATATTCCTATCTTCAAAATTTTTATCCAATGTATTAATATCAACCTTATATTTTACATCTTTGATCACACACCGGACATCTGCAGAAGTATGCTTAACATTATATTTACCGTTTAGCACCAAAGGATCTTTATTTAGCCAACAAATCATTAGATCAATATTCTGACTTTTCTCCGGTGTTTTATTCTCTCCTACGATCATGTCTCCCCGGCTGATATCAATATCATCCTCCAGTGTCAAAATAACTGACTGCGGCGCGAAAGCAATTTCCAACTGTTCCTTGTAAAAATCGATTTTCCTGATTTTCGAAAACAATCCGGAAGGCAGGACCCTGACTGTATCCCCCGGTTTAAAAACTCCGCTGGCAATACGACCGGCATAGCCACGATAATCATGGTACTTATCCGATTGGGGCCGGATCACATTCTGTACGGGGAATCTTTGGAACGAATAATTGAGGTCACTGCTGATATGCAGGTTTTCGAGCAGGTAAAGAAAAGTAGGACCATTATACCAGTCTGTATTCTCTGACCGGTCAACAACATTGTCGCCATATTTGGCACTGATAGGCACAAACCTTATATCTTTAACATTAAGTTTCGCAGAGAATTTCTTAAACTGGGCTTGTATATCGTTAAAAACCTCTTCACTGAAATTCACCAGGTCCATCTTGTTCACACATACAATAATATGAGGTATCTGCAACAATGAAGCAATATAAGCATGCCTGATGGTCTGCTCAATAACTCCATTTCGGGCATCAACAAGAATTACGGCAGCATTTGCAGTTGAGGCACCGGTTACCATATTACGGGTATATTGAATATGACCTGGTGTATCAGCAATAATAAATTTTCTTTTAGGAGTTGCAAAATACCTGTAAGCAACATCAATAGTAATACCCTGTTCTCTTTCAGCCCGCAATCCATCAGTAAGAAGTGCCAGGTTTACTTCTGTTTCCCCTTTTCTCTCACTGGCTTCTTCAATAGCACTCATCTGGTCTTCAAAAATGGCTTTGCTATCGTATAATAATCGTCCAATTAATGTACTCTTACCGTCATCAACACTACCTGCTGTTGTAAACCGCAATAGTTCCATGTTAAGATAACCCCTGGTTATTTCCGTCATAATTACTTGATTAACAAATTTGAACTTTAAAAATACCCCTCTTTCTTCCTGTCTTCCATAGCTGCTTCAGATCGTTTGTCATCAGCCCGGCTTCCGCGTTCTGTGGTACGTGTAGCTGCAACCTCCTGGATAATTTCCTCGAGGGTTGTAGCTTTTGAAAGAGTAAGCCCGGTACATGTAATATCACCGATTGTACGGCATCTGACATCTGTTTCAATTACCTTTTCCGAATCCCTGAGTTTCATGAAAGGTGCCCATGCAAGCCAAACACCATCGCGATTAAACACTTTCCGTTTATGAGTATAGTATAAGCTCGGCATTTCAATTTGTTCCATGAAAATATACTGCCACACATCCATTTCAGTCCAGTTACTTATCGGGAACACCCGGAAATGTTCACCCATATTCTTCTTACCATTGAATATATTCCAAAGTTCGGGACGCTGGTTTTTCGGATCCCACTGCCCGAATTCATCCCTGTGCGAAAAGAACCTTTCCTTAGCCCGTGCCTTTTCTTCATCGCGGCGTCCGCCACCCATAGCAGCATCGATTTTTAACTCTTCAATACCATCTAAAAGAGTTACTGTCTGCAGAATATTGCGACTGGCATCATATCCTGTTTCTTCCTTAGCCCTCCCATTATCAATAGATTCCTGCACATACCTTACAATTAGTTTCGTCTCACTCTCTTTCATAAGCCGGTCGCGGAAATCAAGGGTTTCCTGAAAATTATGTCCGGTATCAATATGCATCATCGGGAATGGGATCTTTGCAGGCCAGAAAGCTTTGCGTGACAAATGGAACATCACGATTGAATCCTTACCACCTGAAAAAAGCATAGCTGGTTTTTCAAATTGCGCCACCACCTCACGGATTACAAATATTGATTCAGATTCCAGTTCCCTTAAATGGTTAATATTATATTCCCTCATGGAGTAAATTTTTTGAAAAAGTGTAGCGCAAAAATAAGACTTTATATTTAAATACGATATGTTTAAAAAGAGTTCTTGTAGAAAGTAAAGAAACAAAAGAGATGTGATGCGGTATTGCAGTGAGGTAGTAAGGCAGTGTTAAAAAGTTACGTGTTACGAGTTACGGGTTAGCTCTGGTTAAGACATT